>NZ_SSOE01000011.1:0-512 GCF_029871175.1 Pseudomonas sp. BN607 | reverse complement strand
CCAGGAACACATCCAGCATCGAAGGTACGAAATGCAGGGTGGTGACGTGTTCGCGGGCAATCATTTCACGCAGGTACTCAGGGTCGCGATGCCCGCCAGGGCGAGCCATGACCAGCCGTGCACCGGTCTGCAGCGGCCAGAGGAATTCCCACACCGACACGTCGAAGCTGAACGGCGTCTTCTGCAGCACCACGTCATCAGCACCCAGCCCATAGGCGTCCTGCATCCACAACAGCCGGTTGACCACCCCGGCATGCGCATTCATCACGCCTTTCGGTAGCCCCGTAGAGCCCGAGGTGTAGATCACGTAGGCCAGGTGACGCGGCGTCAGCCCGGCCACGACCGGGTTGCTGGCTGGCGATTCGCACCACACCGGCCTGTCCAGGTCGATGACAGGGCCCGCTTCCGGCACATGCCGGGTCGCGCCATGCACCAGCACCGCCACCGGCGCGCTATCGCTCAGCATGTGGCGCACGCGCTCGGCCGGGTAGTCCGGGTCTACCGGCACATAA
>NZ_SSOE01000010.1:0-652 GCF_029871175.1 Pseudomonas sp. BN607 | reverse complement strand
GATCGACTTCACGACTGGGTCGTTCGCACCAGCGTAAACGTTGTCCGGGGCGGTGACGGTGATGCTGCCAGTAGTGCCGTTGGCCGGCACAGTGATAACGGTCTTGCCGTCGCTCAGTGTGAAGGTCAGGGCGCTGTGGTTGTTGATCGGCAGGCCATCTTTATTGGTCAGGGTAATGGTGTAAGTGATCTCACCACCTTCGGTCACCGAAGGAGTTGCAGTCAGCTTGGCCACAACCTCACTGAGGGTATCCGAGATTTGAACGGTAGCCGGGCTACCCAAGGCCAGTTTCTCAAAAGTGGCACCGGGAACAGTAGCGTCGGTGACCCCAAGGGTGATGGAGCCAGCATCGTTGTATACGTCATCGCCCTGAGGCGAGGTTTTGTACTCGACTTCGGTTTTACCGGCCTCAATGGTCACGGTGTCGCCGTTCGACAAGGTTACAGTCAATGGCCGGTCCAGCGCCTGGCTTACCTTCACAGTGAAGGAAGGCTGCTGGTCTTCTGTCACATTGCCATTGCTGACGATGCTTACAGTGACGGTATCAATGCTGTCATTGATGACGGTCGAAGCCGGAGTCGGATTCGGAGTCAGCTGTTCAAAGTTGCCGCCAGTTGCGCCGGTAATGGTGGTGCTGACGGTCGAGCCGTTG
>NZ_SSOE01000009.1:0-507 GCF_029871175.1 Pseudomonas sp. BN607 | reverse complement strand
TGGTGATTACATGAGTCAAAGGAACGGCCCTGGGAGCTCGATCCTTGTCACATCCCCCACGACGCATGCAGGACGTGAAGAGCGAGTCCAGGGCCGGAAGCTAGACTCCAGGGGGTACGTACCGTACCTGACAACAAACTAACAGACTCGATACTTGAACAGAGCTTGTTGATCATGAGCAACAAGCTAGGGACCGAACGCAGAAGGCGATTTTATTGTGACACTGCAGATGCGTGATTAGCTAGTAAAATGGACACGTACGTACGTACAGTTCATTCCTCACACCGTGAGCCGTAGCAAACCCCGACAGGATATAAACAACCGCAGTTACCGCAGCAATCCATAGGACGAAACATGCAAAAACCGCCTGCTGGGAGGCAAGCCAGCTTTGACTCTGCGGAGATGACATCCATGATGCGAGGCATCTGCAACTTTCTTGCCGGCACCAAGCTGGGCGCCGTGGCCAAAGCCGGCTCCGCAGCTGCCATCAGCAGCAGCGCCGCCAGG
>NZ_SSOE01000008.1:0-935 GCF_029871175.1 Pseudomonas sp. BN607 | reverse complement strand
GAGCTCACCACCGGGGCTGTACTGATAGCGCCGATGGATCAGGGTGGACGGATGCTCCGGCGACAAATCTTTCAATCTGCATTTCTGGAAAATTCAATGGCATCAACAACCCGTTGGTTTTTCATGTTATCCAGCAAAAATTCAGAACAGCTTAATAATTCTTCCAAAGCATCCCTACCGAGAATTTCATTTACGTCAGATAACATAACCTCAAGATCAGCAACATGATCTTTAGAGTTGTTAGCAAGATCAAGCGATAAATAACGCATTTTCAGTATATCTAGCGCATTACTAGGGGCGCACTTTAACAATATTTCAAAAGCTTTCAAATGAAATATTTTTGCATATATCAAGCGCTCTAAAACTGAAATGTCCTCAGGAGAAAAGCAGCTATCCGAGCCGTCTTCCTCCCTTATTTCCCGCCACAACTTATCATACACTTCATCAAACTGCTTTAGCGTATCACTCAGCACGTCCCAACCCTCCCTTTTTTCACGATATTTTCCGGCAGCACGTCATCCTTGATTTTCCAATCCATTACATTACCCTTCGTCTTTCCTTTTAGCTCAACATTTTTACCTCTTGTATCAATATCCACATAGTAATCAGCACCCAAGGCACCAGTACTCCTTCTTATTGCATTAGGATTTCTAGGGTCTACCTTAACAGAGGTGACGCTTATACCTCCTCTTGGATCTGTCGGATCAAATCTAAAGCCAGCCTTCAGGAAATTCTTATATTCAGCCTTTGACATGAAGCGTCGAGCAATTCCGGGATTTTTAGGAATCCCATTAACAAGCCCACTACCACTTAGTCCAAGTGGATCAATCCATCCCAGCGGATTCACCGCATACTGGTAAAGATTAATCCCACCCACCAACCCAATCGGATCCTGCGTCGTAAACCGCCCCACCCCCGGATCGTAATACCGAAAC
>NZ_SSOE01000007.1:0-739 GCF_029871175.1 Pseudomonas sp. BN607 | reverse complement strand
AACCCGGTCGATGCGGTGAGCGGGCGCAAGCTGCTGCTGGAAGAAAACGAAACCGACTTCACCAAGAAGGAGTACTGGTGCCTTGGGTGCTGAAAGAGGTAAAAATGTTGAGCTAAAAGGAAAAACGAAGGGTAATCTAATGGGTTGGAAAATCAAGGATGACGCGCTGCCGGAAAATATCGTGAAAAAAGGGAGGGTTGGCACGTGCGGAGTGATACGCTAAAGCAGTTTGATTAGTGCAAATCAGAGTAGTGTATCAGCCAGCAAGGGGACGGATAGTAACTGCGTTCCCAGATAACGGACCCGTTCCACACTTGCCGGGGGCAAAATAATGGCTACAGTTGCTGGCACCAAATTGAAAAGCCTTGGTGAGACATTCAATGATAGAGTCTCCGCCGAGGAGTTGAATTATGCATTGAGCTATATAGATTTTGGAGAGGAGCCACTGGCACTTGAAATGCTTTGTGATTGTATTTGTGAGCACGAAATTATCATGACTAAAAATGAATATGAAAACATCTGCAAACTTAACTCATCACTTAATAACCCTTTAGGCAAGAATGTAATCAATCACCTGAAGTCTTTGGCAAGGATCTAGTTATAAAATTTGCAAGCGCTATGTTTTCGCTAAATTCTACTGGCAATAAAAAACAGCAGCGACGCTTATCAACGCTTCCACTACGACAGCGAGAACCGCCTGGTCCGTGCAGAAACCTGGCATGGCACACAGTTGCAAAGT
>NZ_SSOE01000006.1:0-549 GCF_029871175.1 Pseudomonas sp. BN607 | reverse complement strand
TAACAAGCATACACTCAAGAGTCAAGAGGTGGCTAGGTTTTGTGTGTACAATGGAACACGCAGGCATGTACACAACCAAGTATACTCCACCCCAAACTATAGTCTTTGCAATGGTTTTGGCAGTTGCTCAGAAACCATGAATCTTGATGTGTTCCTTCTTCACAATGCCGGCCTGAACAAGAAAATTTGATACGTTCTTCCTCTGATCACCCTGAAGTTGAATGACCTGGCCAAGCTCTGGGTCCTGGACAACAGTACCATTGCAGCAAAACTCTTTCTTGAGATCTTTAAGGATCTTGTTGTAGCTGAATTCCTTCTTCAATCCCTGGACAGTGGTCAGGCTCTTACGGCCATTACGCTGCTGGATGCGTACATGAACGTAGTCCTTTGATCCTGCAGCCGCACCAGAGTCTCCAGCATTGGCCTCAGCAAAGGGATCGAAGGCAGTTGGGATCTGAATGTCGAGATCAGACATGAAACTTTGCTGGTGAAAGTGGCAAGCTACACCAAGAACCTGTGAGGAGGAGGTGGAGGAGGGAAGAGATCGAC
>NZ_SSOE01000005.1:0-867 GCF_029871175.1 Pseudomonas sp. BN607 | reverse complement strand
TTGCAACTGTGTGCCATGCCAGGTTTCTGCACGGACCAGGCGGTTCTCGCTGTCGTAGTGAAACGCTGATACACGCCGTTAATGCTGCCCTTGCAAGCGGACCTAGGCTTGCGGGCTGAGCGCTTTTGTGCGTCCCTGTCTCGAAAGATTAGTCTTCTTCACCATCTTCAAAATGAAAATGCTCCATAGACGCACAAGTGAAACCGCCTATAAATGATGGCGTCTTATGCTTATCTTCTGTTGCAGAAAAAAGACCATTTTCAATAGCCCAATCGTACACCCCCGTATTAGCGGGGTATCTTGTAAGCACTCCGCTCAATTTATGCCGCCTTATCCATTCCCTTGCGCCCTCCAAGGAAAAAAAAACACCAGAAGGGAATCGAGCCATGGACCCATTGAATAGCCATATTTCTTTGTTATCCACTTTAGCACCTCACTCCATAGACTGATATTTGTACCACTTCTGAATCTTCCCAACCACTTTGCGAATCACGGAGCGGTTGGCATCAACCAGCATTTGTTGCTTGGATGTTAGTTGAGGCGAGCCTTTTATTGGCTTTCCTGCTTGCCCTATCTTTGCTTCAGGGCCGCCACCTTTAACATGGAGATGAGCAGGACCATGATCTCCACTTCTCGTGTAGTGCACGATCTGAACTTCGCCGTTCTTAGCAACAACCTTAGGGGGCAAGTCAGGCTCAGTATATTTACCATTGCTTTTAGTGGAAAAACAATCACCGCTAAGTCCCCAGGGATCAATCCACCCTAGCGGATTCACCGCATACTGGTAAAGATTAATCTCACCCGCCAACCCAATCGGATCCTGCGTCGTAAACCGCCCCACCCCCGGATCGTAATACCGAAACGTAT
>NZ_SSOE01000004.1:0-926 GCF_029871175.1 Pseudomonas sp. BN607 | reverse complement strand
CCGTGCCCTTTCTTTTCCCAGCTGATCAAAGTCGCCGCCGCAATCATCCGTGATCGCGACGAACAAACGGTGATCGAGTAAATACATCATCTATTCGTTTCCGCTCAACAACTCAAGGAAGCGTAGGAAAAGAGAAGACTAAAACCAACAGTATATCACTAACTACCACTCTGTAATCTCTAAGCCTATGACATAAACTAATCGAGAAGAAAGCTGCGATCGGTGTGGATACAACTCTTGTTTTCTCCCTTCTCGATCGGTTCAGTCGTCGTAGCACTGTCCAACCTTTCCTCGTGCTCTGCTCGGAGAATCTTATCTCTGCCTCGGTCACGCCAGACGGGGCGGATTAGGACACCTCCGGAGCAGGATTAGCCGCTGGTGGGCCCCGCGGCACGTACAGCGGCGAGAGGAGTAGGCATGGTGGTGATTGCCACCTTTGTACGTGTACGGTGTACCGGCCGGCCTAGATCATGGCGGCAACGAGGGCGGCGACGACGACGAGTGGTAGTAGTGGTAGCGTGAGCTGCGGCGCAGCATGGGCGGCGGCGGAGGAGGCGGTGGAGAGCTGCTCGGCGCCGAGGACGACCATCGTGTCGTTGGTGGACGGCACGCCGGCCGCCTGCGGGTTCTCACCGCCGGAGTACTTCCCGCTGGTGGTGCTTGGGCAGAAGGTGATGGCGTAGTTGGTGCCGGCGGTGCAGGTGAATGTGGAGGTGGAGTCGTCGTACGCGTAGCTGTAGGCGCGAGGGCACGCGTTCTTGAAGAACTGAGAGTAGGTCGACGGCCGGCAGGTGTTCGGGTTCCCGTACGCGCCGCTGCAGCAGTACTGCGGCGACCCGAACGCCTCGCACGCGCTGCGGCAAGCCACGGGCCCCCCGCCGGGAGCGGCGGCGCCGGTGCCGGTGCTCGCCGCCATGACCCTCAGG
>NZ_SSOE01000003.1:0-682 GCF_029871175.1 Pseudomonas sp. BN607 | reverse complement strand
TTTTTTAAAAGGACTCATCTCAACATCCATAACAAGCAAACGATAGTTGTTTCCGACACCAACATTGGACCATAACGAGTCAACTGACAACCATAGACTAGACCAAAAATACCGCGGACTGCATAGATAAAACATCAGTGTCGAGCAGAAGGAACCGCTCAGCACTTGACCTCCTTCAGCCCATGAGAGAAGTAAAGGAAGGTTGGGTCGGTGGCTCCGTCCTTGTAGTAGGCAAACACCAAGCCGCCATCATCATGCATGCTCTCACCAACAAAGAACTGAAGGTCCTTGAGCTTTCCAAGCAAGTACTTGGTGGCACCCTCAATGTTCTTCTTGAATTCCTCTTGCTTTTCCGCATCCAGCTTGGCGGAGAGGTTCTTGATGTAGCGCTTCATGAAGGTCACAAACTGCTTCTTGTCAAAAGGAGGTTGCTCCTGAAGACGGAAGGTGTCCACAATGTCGACCACCTTCACAGCTTGGTCATCAACACCCTCATCATCACCACCACCCTCAGCAGATGGGTTGGCACCAATGTCCACATCAATAGCTCCTTGAACGACCCACTTGCCATCGACTTCCCAGAGGATGCCGTTCTCGATCTCTCTGTAGGGGAACGAATCCGACAGGAGCTCGTCACCGGTAAGCAGATCCTGGTAGACCAACATGGTGCCGCCTCTTCAAA
>NZ_SSOE01000002.1:0-599 GCF_029871175.1 Pseudomonas sp. BN607 | reverse complement strand
TCTGAGACTCTTGTTTCGTCGATTACACCGGCTATTTATTTTGACTTTGATACTCCTGGTGTCGATCAAATGATAACATTACTAGGTGGTGTGGCCGTTATCACACCAATTATTATACGCCTCATGCAACTGCATGTGCGCATATGTGAGCCTAGGCTAATACATTTTTCCTGCTGTCCAAGTGAATTAGCCATGGGCAACATGTATCTCTGTGTAGGCACATATGAACAATTTTTCGTAGTTTTCGATACCGACTCGAATCTTTTGTTCATCTCTGGCTTACACCATGTTCGTGTTCAGATACATGTTTCTGTAGCAACAAGAGAGGTGACGATGCCCCTTTTGCTGCCACATTCTTGCCATCAGATATTTTTAGACCAGGAGGAACGATCCCCCCCATTGTGATATTAGTGCTATTGTAGCCGTTTGCACTGCCCCCGCCTTTCGGCTGCTACTCCGGTCCACGTTGTTTTGGTCTGCTAATGTTCAACTTATGCTAAAGGATTTTACCCGTCGGCTTATGATTATTTAAATGAAGACTTGGCATAGGTCTGTCTTCATTCATGTCATAAGCCTACATCCTTTAGCCTATATGCTTT
>NZ_SSOE01000001.1:0-1639 GCF_029871175.1 Pseudomonas sp. BN607 | reverse complement strand
ACCTTAAACCTGGACAACCAACGCCAGGCTGGCCTAACCTTCTCCGTCCCTCCATCGCAATAACTGGAAGTACAGGAATATTAACCTGTTTTCCATCGACTACGCTTTTCAGCCTCGCCTTAGGGACCGACTAACCCTGCGTCGATTAACGTTGCGCAGGAAACCTTGGTCTTTCGGCGTGCGAGTTTTTCACTCGCATTGTCGTTACTCATGTCAGCATTCGCACTTCTGATACCTCCAGCAAGCTTCTCAACTCACCTTCACAGGCTTACAGAACGCTCCTCTACCGCATCACCATAAGGTGATACCCGTAGCTTCGGTGCATGGTTTGAGCCCCGTTACATCTTCCGCGCAGGCCGACTCGACTAGTGAGCTATTACGCTTTCTTTAAAGGGTGGCTGCTTCTAAGCCAACCTCCTAGCTGTCTAAGCCTTCCCACATCGTTTCCCACTTAACCATGACTTTGGGACCTTAGCTGACGGTCTGGGTTGTTTCCCTTTTCACGACGGACGTTAGCACCCGCCGTGTGTCTCCCATGCTCGGCACTTCCAGGTATTCGGAGTTTGCATCGGTTTGGTAAGTCGGGATGACCCCCTAGCCGAAACAGTGCTCTACCCCCTGGAGTGATACATGAGGCGCTACCTAAATAGCTTTCGAGGAGAACCAGCTATCTCCGAGCTTGATTAGCCTTTCACTCCGATCCACAGGTCATCCGCTAACTTTTCAACGGTAGTCGGTTCGGTCCTCCAGTCAGTGTTACCTAACCTTCAACCTGCCCATGGATAGATCGCCCGGTTTCGGGTCTATACCCAGCGACTAAACGCCCTATTAAGACTCGCTTTCGCTACGCCTCCCCTATTCGGTTAAGCTCGCCACTGAATATAAGTCGCTGACCCATTATACAAAAGGTACGCAGTCACCTAACAAAGTAGGCTCCCACTGCTTGTACGCATACGGTTTCAGGTTCTATTTCACTCCCCTCTCCGGGGTTCTTTTCGCCTTTCCCTCACGGTACTGGTTCACTATCGGTCAGTCAGTAGTATTTAGCCTTGGAGGATGGTCCCCCCATATTCAGACAAAGTTTCTCGTGCTCCGTCCTACTCGATTTCATTGATAAGAGATTTTCGTGTACGGGGCTATCACCCACTATGGCCGCACTTTCCAGAGCGTTCCACTAATCTCAAATCAACTTAAGGGCTGGTCCCCGTTCGCTCGCCACTACTAAGGGAATCTCGGTTGATTTCTTTTCCTCAGGGTACTTAGATGTTTCAGTTCCCCTGGTTCGCCTCTTGCACCTATGTATTCAGTACAAGATACTCAGCTTATGCTGAGTGGGTTCCCCCATTCAGAGATCTCTGGATCACAGTCTGTTTGCCGACTCCCCAAAGCTTATCGCAGGCTACCACGTCTTTCATCGCCTCTGACTGCCAAGGCATCCACCGTATGCGCTTCTTCACTTGACCATATAACCCCAAGCAATCTGGTTATACTGTGAAGACGACATTCGCCGAAAATTCGTACGTTGCTCTTTCGAGCAGAACTCACAAATTTTACCTTAGCCTGATCCACCAGCAGTGAAACTGGTGTTCAGTCTATATCTATCACATATCCGAATTTTTAAAGAACGATCTGACAAAAG
>NZ_SSOE01000069.1:103530-201573 GCF_029871175.1 Pseudomonas sp. BN607 | reverse complement strand
GCTCCCATCATCCGGCCCCTACGCTACGCTCCGGGGTCCCCTCGCTACGGGCATGCTCCCGGGAGTACGCGCCGAAGGCCCCATCCATGGGGCCTCAGCGCTTGACGGGCATCCATGCCCGTCACCTCCCTCCGCATGCCCTTCGCTCGGCCTACTGAAGTCGCAATCTGTGTCGCCTGAGTTATCGCGCGCTTAGAAGCAAAATCAAAAGCGGAGCGAGAGCGAGAGCGAGAGCGAGAGCGAGAGCGAGAGCGAGAGCGAGAGCGAGAGCGAGATACAGCTTCGCAGTTATTGCCCGAATGCACGCCCCAAACCACCAGGAACCCCGCTGCTGTCAGTCTCCTGCCAAGGCCCATTCGGGCTCAGCGACCAGCTCCAGCCGTTGTCAAACCGGTAATAGGTACGCTGCCGGTAAAAGGTATTCGGCTGCTTCTCCAGCACGTAGACACCCAGTTTCGGGTCCCAGTGGCTAGCCCCGCCAGGCGGCGGCGCAAAGCTGGCCGACGTACGCGGCATGGGCTTGGGAATCGCCGCCGGCTTGCTCGGCTGAGTGGACGGCTGCCCGCCCGGCAAGGGCTTGACCACCGGCCCCTGCGGCGGCACCCGCTCGATCGGTGGTTCGGGCTGTTCATACGGCTGCTGCACCGTACACGCAGACAAACCCAAGGCCAGGGTGATCAGGGTCAGGCGGACGGTGCTGTGCATGGCATTCTTCTCTTACGGGTCGGGGCTGTCGATGGTCAGGTGCTGCATGGCCTGGGTCGCGCTCGGCAGTGGCGTACCTTGACCGATCCATTCACCATGGGTCGGCTGGCCCGCACGCGAAACACGTGCAACCAGTTGGACTTCGGCAAAGTCGGACAGTTTCATCTGCGGCATCATCGCATCCGCATCCGACAATTCCACCTCGATCGGCAACTGCGCCACCGTTACCCGCTTGGCCGCCAGCGGCATCGGCGGCCCCTTGCTGGCACGGGCGAAGATGAACACCGTATCGTCCGGTTTGACCTTGTCCTTCAACGCCGCCGCCAGCTCCACACGCACCTTCAGGCGCGCCGCCACTGGCGCAGACTCGCCAGCCTGAGCTGGCGCCCCGCCCAAACGCTCGGCAGCACGGTCGATGCCGCCCTGCAGGGCCGCACGCGAAGCATCGCCTTCCGGCAACTGCGCCAACAGGCGCTTCCAGTAATCGATGGCTTCCTGGTAACGCTCACCCTCGAAGGCCGCGATACCGCGCAGGCCCAGGCTGGTGACTTCATTGGGGTCGGCCTTCAGCGCTTCGTCAGTCAGGCCCTGCACCTGCGGGCTCCACTGCTTGTCAGCAGCAAAATACAGCGCCTGCGCCCACTGCCCCAACAGCTCTGGCTGGCGACCGGCCAAGGCCACGGCACGTTCGAAGGTACGTGCCGCATCAGCCGGACGCTGCTCGGCCATGTAGGCGCGCCCCAGGAAGTACAGGGCCTCGGCCGAATCAGGCTGGGCCTGCACCACGCGCTCCAACCGCGTGGTCATTTCTTCCATCGACTTCGGCGCTTGGGCAAACTCCTGGGTCAGCTCCACCTTGTCGGCTGCACCAAAATGCAGGTAAAGCCCCAACGCCATCAGTGGCACCAATACCGCCGCCAGCAGCGGCAGGGCCTTGCCCAGATGGCCTTGGCGCTGGGTGTCTGCACCCTCGGTATCGGCCAGCAGCTCGCGGGCGGCTTCGTCGCGGCCCTTGGTCATCTGCGCTTCGTCCAGTACGCCGGCGGCCTGCTGGGCGGCCAGCTCGGCGACGCGTTCCTGGTACAGGGCCACGTTCAGGGCAGTACGGTCTTCTTCCGGCTGGCGACGACGGCCACGCAGGATCGGGATCAGCAAGAAGCTGAGGGCGGCGAGCAACAGCAGGCCCGCGCTAAGCCAGAATTCAATCATGGGTCTGTTCTTTTTCCAGCAGTTTGGCGAGACGCTCGCGTTCTTCGGCAGACAACTCGTTGGCGCCCTGCACGGCGGTGCCTCGACGTCGGCGCACAATCACCGCCAACACCACGAAACCACCGGCCAACAGGAGCCCCGGGCCGAACCACAGCAGCCAGGTACGCCCGCTGAGCGCCGGCTTGTAGCGCACGAAGTCGCCATAGCGGTCGACCATGAAATCAACAATCTGCTCGTTGTTCTTGCCCTCGCCAAGCATGCGGAAGATTTCCCGACGCAAGTCCGCAGCAATGGGGGCGTTGGAGTCGGCAATGTCCTGGTTCTGGCACTTGGGGCAGCGCAGCTCCTTGGTCAGTTGCTGGTAGCGCTCACGTTCAGCCTCGTCGCGGAACTGGTAGGTGTCGATGGCCGCCTTGGCCACACCGGCCAGGCTCATGCCCAGCACGGCAGCTGCCAGCCAGCGCTTCATGGCTTGGCCTCGTCAACCAGGCCCTGGTACAGCGGTGCCAGCTGTTCACGCCAAACGGTGGCATCGACGATGCCCACATGCTTGTAACGGATGATGCCCTTGGCATCGATCAGGAAGGTTTCCGGCGCGCCGTACACGCCAAGGTCCAGGCCCAGGCTGCCTTGCTCGTCACGGATGTCCAGCTGGTACGGGTTGTGAAACTCGGCCAGCCACTTCTGCGCAGCGGCGTTGTCATCCTTGTAGTTGACCCCGTGGATTACCACCCCCTGCTGCGCCAACTGGTTCAGGTACGGGTGCTCGACCTTGCACGACGGGCACCAGGTGGCCCACACGTTGACCAGTGCCGGGCGGCCCTGCAAGTCGGCCTGGGTCAAGGTCCGGTCGCCCTGGGTCGATGCCAGGGAAAATGCGGGGAACGCTTTGCCGATCATTGCCGAAGGCAGCTCGTCGGGCTTGAGGAACAGCCCCTTGTAGAGGAACACCGCCACCAGCAGGAACACTGCCAGGGGGACTACCATGATCCAACGCTTCATGCAGCTGCTCCAGACACGCCCAGCGCATCACGCACCCGGGTCTTGACCTTGACGCGGTAGCGCCGGTCCAGGGCCGCCAGCAATCCGCCCAGGCCAGTCAACAGACCACCCAGCCAGATCCAGCGGACATAAGGCTTGATATGCACGCGCACCGCCCAGGCACCGTTTTCCAGCGGCTCGCCGAGGGCAACGTACAGGTCACGCGTGAAGCCGGCATCGATGCCGGCTTCGGTCATCATCGACTGCTGCACGGTGTACAGGCGTTTTTCCGGGTGCAGGGTGGTCACCTCACGGCCCTCACGGCTGACCACGATGGTGCCCTTGTCAGAGATGAAGTTCGGCCCCTCGAAGTGCCTGGCACCCTCGAACAGGAAGTGATACCCGCCCAGCTCCACGCTTTCCCCCGGGGCCATGCGCAGGTCCCGCTCGGCGCTGTTGTTACTCGAAAGCACAACACCCAGCGCACACACGGCCAGGCCCAGGTGCGCCAGCTGCATGCCCCAGTAGCTACGGCCCAGGCCAGGCAAGCCCTTGACCAGGCCCTTGTGGCGGGTCTTGTCGAAGATGTCGCGCAGGCCGCCGAGCACCACCCAGGCGGCCAGGGCGAAGGCGGTCAGGGTAGGCCAGTCGAAGTCGTCGACGATAAAGCCGGCCAGCGGGGCAAGGATCGCACTGCCGATCAGCACCGGCGTCATCATGCTGACCAACCATTGACCCGGCGTGTCCTTCCAGCGCACCACCACGCCAATGCTCAGCACCACCATCAGCAGCGCCATCAGCGGCAGGAACAAGGCGTCGAAGTACGGCGGGCCGACCGACAGCTTGGCCCCGGTCAGCGCGTCGAGCACCAGCGGGTACAAAGTGCCAAGCAGAATCATCGAGGCGGCCACCACCAGCACCAGATTGTTGGCCAGCAACAGCGTTTCACGCGACCACAGGGCAAAGCCGACCTGGCTCTTGACCACCGGCGCGCGCAAAGCAAACAGCGTGAGCGAGCAACCCACCACGAACAGCAGGAAGATCAGGATGAAAATGCCCCGCGACGGGTCGGCGGCAAACGCGTGCACCGAGGTCAGCACACCGGAGCGCACCAGGAAGGTGCCCAGCAGGCTAAGCGAGAACGCGGCAATCGCCAGCAGTACGGTCCAGCTCTTGAACACCCCGCGCTTTTCGGTCACCGCCAGCGAGTGGATCAGCGCCGTACCCACCAGCCAGGGCATGAACGAGGCGTTTTCCACCGGGTCCCAGAACCACCAGCCCCCCCAGCCCAGCTCATAGTAGGCCCACCACGAACCGAGGGTGATGCCCACGCCAAGGAAGGCCCAGGCGACAATGGTCCACGGCCGCGACCAGCGCGCCCAGGCAGCGTCCAGCCGGCCGCCGAGCAAGGCGGCGATGGCAAAAGCGAAGGCTACCGAGAAGCCCACGTAGCCCATGTACAGCATCGGCGGGTGCACGATCAGGCCAAAGTCCTGCAACAGCGGGTTGAGGTCGCGGCCATCGGTCGGCACTTGCGGCAGCAGGCGCTGGAAGGGGTTGGAGGTAATGATCAGGAAGCTCAGGAAGCCCACGCTGATCATGCCCATCACCGCCAGCACCCGGGCCAGCATCACCTGCGGCAACTGCCGCGAGAACACCGACACGGCAAAGGTCCAGCCGCCGAGGATCAGCGCCCACAGCAGCAACGAGCCTTCGTGGGCGCCCCACACCGCGCTGAACTTGAAGTACCAGGGCAAGGCGCTGTTGGAATTGCTGGCAACATAGGCGACCGAGAAATTGTCGGTCATGAAGGCATGGGTCAGGCAGGCGAAGGCAAACGCCAGGAAGGCGAACTGCCCCCAGGCTGCCGGCCGTGCCAGGCTCATCCACAGGCTGTCGCCGCGCCAGGCGCCCAGCAACGGCACACTGGCCTGCACGGCGGCGAAGCAGATGGCCAGGATCATCGCCAACTGGCCCAGCTCGGGGATCACCAGCGCAGCATTCATGGCTTGGCCTCCCCGCCGGCAGCGGCCTGGCCGCTTTCCTTCAGCGCCTTGGTGACCTCGGGCGGCATGTATTTCTCGTCGTGTTTGGCCAGCACTTCATCAGCCACTACCACGCCTTCGGCATTCAGCTTGCCAAGGGCGACGATGCCCTGCCCTTCGCGGAACAGGTCGGGCAGGATGCCCCGGTAGGTGATCGGCACCGACTTGTTGAAGTCAGTGACCACGAAGCGCACATCCAGCGAGTCGGACGAACGCTGCACCGAGCCTTTCTCGACCATGCCGCCAGCGCGAATGCGCGTGTCCAGCGGGGCTTCGCCGTTGGCGATCTGGGTCGGTGTATAGAACAGGTTGATATTCTGCTGCAATGCGCTCAAGGCAAAGCCGACGGCAACCCCGACGCCGACCAGCAGGCCGACGATGAGCAACAGGCGTTTCTTGCGCTGCGGATTCACTGGTTGTTCTCCCGGCGCAAGCGGCGCGCCTCTTCTTGCAAATAGCGACGACGAGCCAGCAGTGGCGTACCGACATTCAGCGCCAGCACTGCCAGGCAGATACCATAGGCCGACCACACGTACAAACCATGGTGACCCATGGCGAGAAAGTCGCCGAAGGTGGCAAAGCTCATTGCGCGGCCCTCCGCCCCAGGCTGTTCAATACTTCGTCCCTGACCCAACTGGCGCGTGCTTCGCGCTTGAGTACTTCAAGGCGCATGCGCAGCAGCAGCACGGCGCCGAAGAAACAGTAGAAACCCAGTGCCGTGCACAACAGCGGCAGCCACATTTCGGCCGGCATTGCCGGCTTTTCGGTAAGGGTGAACGTGGCGCCCTGGTGCAGGGTGTTCCACCACTCCACCGAGTATTTGATGATCGGGATGTTCACCACGCCGACTATCGCCAGCACTGCGCAGGCCTTGGCCGCACTGTCACGATTACTGATCGCCTGGCCCAACGCAATGATGCCGAAGTACAGGAACAGCAGGATAAGCATGGACGTAAGGCGGGCATCCCAGACCCACCAGCTGCCCCAGGTCGGCTTGCCCCAGATGGCACCGGTGACCAATGCCACGGCCGTCATCCAGGCGCCGATCGGCGCGGCACATTGCAGGGCGACGTCGGCCAGTTTCATCTTCCACACCAGCCCAACCACCCCGGCCACGGCCAGCAGCACGTAGCAGGACTGCGCCAGCATCGCCGCCGGGACATGGATATAGATGATGCGGAAGCTGTTGCCTTGCTGGTAATCCTGCGGGGCGAAAGCCAACCCCCAGGTAATGCCGACCAGCAACAGGATCACGGCGGCGCCGGCCAGCCACGGCAGCATGCGGCCGCTGATGGCATAGAACCATTTCGGGGAGCCCAGCTTGTGGAACCACGTCCAGCTTATTTTCATCAGGGTACATCCAGGGTATTTGCCGGGCTTGAGAGCCCGGGACTCGTTATTCGCCAACGCTGATCTTCAGGCCGGCCGCTATCGCAAAGGGTGCCAGGGTCACGGCCAGGGCCGTGAGGCTGGCGAGCCAGAGCAGGTGGCCGGTTGCCGGCATATTTTGCAACGCCGCCTGCAACGCACCACTGCCCAGGATCAATACAGGGATATACAACGGCAGAATCAGCAACGCCAGTAACAAACCACCACGCTTCAGACCGACTGTCAGCGCCGCGCCCACCGCGCCCAGCAGGCTCAATACCGGTGTGCCTAACAGCAGCGAGCCGAGCAGCACCGGCAGGCAATGGCTGGGCAGCCCCAGCATCAGTGCCAGCAGTGGCGCCAACAATACCAGTGCCAAGCCGGAAAAGATCCAGTGCGCCAGCACCTTGGCCAGCACCAGCAGCGCCAGCGGGTGCGGCGACAGCACCCACTGTTCCAGCGAGCCGTCCTCGAAATCACTGCGGAACAGGCCATCCAGCGACAGCAGCACCGCCAGCAACGCGGCCACCCAGACCAACCCCGGCGACAAGGTTTGCAACAATTGGCTTTCCGGGCCTACCGCCAGCGGGAACATGGCCACGACGATGGCGAAGAATACCAGCGGGTTGGCCAGTTCGGCCGGGCGGCGGAACAACAGGCGCGCCTCGCGGCGCAACAACAGGATGAATACGCTCATGCCGCCCATTGCCCCAGGTTCAGTTCACGGTAACCGGAGGGCTTGCGTTCCAGCGTGTGGTGGGTAGTCAGCACTACCGTGCCGCCCTGCTCGCAGTGGGCCGCCAGGTGCGCTTCAAGTTGCGCCACGCCCTGCTTGTCGAGGGCCGTGAACGGCTCGTCGAGAATCCACAGCGGCGGGCCGGCCAGGTGCAGCCGGGCCAGGGCCACGCGGCGCTGCTGGCCGGCCGACAGGGTATGGCAGGGTACGTCTTCGAAACCGCGCAAACCGACCGCCGCCAGCGCCGCCCAGATTGCCTCGCGGCTGGCCGGCTGGTGCAGGGCGCACAGCCAGGTGAGGTTTTCCTCGGCGGTCAGCAGGTCCTTGATGCCAGCAGCGTGGCCGATCCACAGCAGGATGCTGGCCAGGGCATGGCGTTGCTCGGCCAGTGGCTTGCCACCCAACAGGATCTGCCCGGCCGTCGGCTGCATCAGCCCGGCCAGCAGCCGCAACAGGCTGGTCTTGCCACTGCCGTTGGGGCCGCTGATCTGCAGCATGTCGCCGGCGCCCAGCTCGAAATCGAGCTGTTCGAACAGCAGGCGCCAGTCGCGCTCGCAGGCCAGACCTGCGGCTTGGAGGTGAAAGGTCACGGATTCGCCTTATCCAAATTGAACGGATGGTGGGTGCATTTGCCTGCGGTCGCTTCTGGTCGAGAAAGGCGGCCAGCATTATTACACGCGTGGCAGCGCTGCCAAGGGTAGATTCACATGGTTGTATACAATCATGCCTTAAATCAATAACAGCGCTCGGACCGTAAACCGCCGCGACCCGCCCAGCCCTGATAAATCTGCCAGTAGTTCCAGTGATTTGACCTGGCCATGCTTGTATTTGACCACTGACTGGAAATACGACATGAGCTTGGGCATACAGCAGACCGCAGATGACGTCATCGCTTGGGCGATCACCAGTGCTGCGCAAGGAAGCTTCCTCGGCGGCAGCATGGCGATCGTCACCTACGACACCGATACACTCAACGTGCTTCTGGCCAGGCTCCAGGCGCTCCAGCACGACTGGCCAGACAAGGTGATCAACGGCATCGACACCATTACCCCAGGAAGAACCTGGCGAGCCGTTTCCACGACGCTCGGCCGCGGCCGCCTGATCATCGGCAAAGAGCCGCTGGAGGACGCCAAGCTGACCATTCGTGAGCCCATCAACGCGCGCACTGAAATGGAACTGTCGCGTCCCTATGGCGATGGTCTGCGACTCCCTTTCAAGATCACGCATTATCCCAGCGCGGACCTGCATCTCAATATTGAAGTCTACGCAGTTGAAAACAGCGGATGCCTCAAGCAGGGCGGTGAACTGTGCCTCAGCTGGGGCTACCACCCCCGCATCTTTTTCAGCGATGCGCACGGCAACAATCGTGACGAGGAGGCTGCGCGTGGCTTGGCCATGCACCTGCGTCAGGCCCCGGACCAGACATTCACGCTGAAAACGGGTGGGCCCTTTGCCAACGTGCAACCCTTGAACCTTTTCATACGCCCGTCTGCACACGGCGCAGACAACCATCAAACATCGGTGCATGTCGCCGCACCCAACGCTACGCCCGCGCTATCGGGGACTGCCGGGCAGAAATACCTCATCGTTACCAAAAATCTCGTGTTTCCATGGCCGCTTCCGTACCTGGCTACAGCACTGTTCTCGCCTGGTGCTCTGCGTAAGGCAGGTTTCGGCTGGGAAGGTGTCGAGTACCTGTGCGACCTGATGGTCGGAGGTTTGGTCGATTCACAGATGCTGGTTGATGCCTTTACCGGTGTCGATGATGAAAGTTTGGGCATTTACACACGATATCCGGATTCAGTTCTCGGGAGTAACGCCAGCCAGCGCACGGAATATGGTGCCAACCCTCTTTTTCTGGAACACCACGAGGGTGGCCAGGCCTCTGCTCTGGAGGTATTCCCTCCCACCGATCTGGCTACCTGGGTACTGCGCCAACCCGCAGTGGGGACCTTGGAAAATAGGGATGACCACTGGTATTACGTTCCGCCTGTTCTCGACGCGACCAAGGGCTACGAAGCCGGTAAAACCGATGCCCCCTGTGTTCTGAAAGAAACCAGCCCGAAGCCTCCGGTCAGTGTCGACACGCTGGAATGCAGACTGGGCCCAGAGGCGTTGCTTTGCCACCATGCCGTGCTGAATGCCACCCCAACCCACTACTTCAAAGTCGAAGAACATCAGGGCAACTTGCGCTTATCCATGTTCTATCGGCCGCGTGGAGAGACGGACCCAGTGATGGTCGATCCCGCCATCATTGACTGGATGTTTCTCGCAGGGGAAGGAACAGTCGACCAGCAGGGCGTCGTCATCCTTTCCGAAAACCCGGCGACACGCTTGACGGTGCTGGCGGCCATCGAACCTGATGAAGCAAGATGGTACTGGTGTTGGATCGTGATCCCGACCCAGTTCAACGTGAATGAACTGATCGAGCTATACAACGGAGCATGACCCAGCGTCATTTTCCCAGGAAACACCTCAAGTCATCGATCTTGCTGCCGTTATCCTGTCAAGAATGCTCCAGCCCCCGTGGGGTCGCCGCCTGGCCTCCCCCGCTCGAAAACTGCGATCTAGCCACCAATGACTGACATCAATGGCCTCAACGCATCAACCGCCATCGTTCACCAGACGGTCAAGGCCGCAATGGTAGGTGAGTTGTTGAAACTGGCCCAGGCCCAACCCGGCCTGCTGCAACCTGGTGAGACGGCGCAGGCCGAGGTCCTTACCTTGCGTCAGACCGGCAGCACCTTCCAATTGCTGCTACAGGTGACTCAGGCCAACGGCGCACAGATCCAGGTGCAGGCCAGTGCCAGCCAGCCGATTGCACAAGGCAGCCAGATCACTATCAGCCAACCAGAAAGCAACCGCCTGGCGTTGATGGTACAGCAGGCCAGCGCCGACAATGTCGCCACACTGACCCAGCTCGACACCCGCAAGGTCCCGCCGGGCACTCTGCTGCAAGGAAAAGTCCTGACCAACCAGCCGTTGTCGCAGCCCCCAGGGCAAGCGGCCAGTTTTCGCTCACTGGTCAGCCTGCTCAACACGGCCCAGGCCGGCGCCACGCTAACCATCGACAGCCCTCGCCCGCTGCCAGTCGGCAGCCTGCTCAGCGCCCTGGTGCAAGGCGACCAGTCGCTGCGCTTCGTGCCCCTGAGCGGGCGCCAGGAGCAGTTGAATATCGCCCAGCAACTGCTCACTCAGCAAGGTCGCCAAGCGTCCTTGCCCGGCCTGCTCAATGCCCTGCAGCAGCTGGCCAGCAGCGCAAGCAGTGACGGCGAACTGCGCAGTAGCGCCAACAGCCTTCTGGCCAGCCTGCCGGATGCGCGCCAGCTCAGCGACGGCAAAACACTCGCCCAGGCCCTGAGCAACAGTGGGGCTTTCCTGGAAGCCAAGCTGCTCGGCGGCCTCGGCGCCGGTGTGGCCAGCGACCTCAAGGCGCAACTGGTGCGGTTGGTGGCCCAGGCCTCGGCGAATGCGCCGAGCAACCCGATGATCGCCTCCGCCACCCTTGCCCAGGCCGTGCCGGCCATGGCCCGCAATGCGCTGGGCATGCTCGACCGGGTCAGCCCACGAACACCGCCCGGGGCGTTCCCGCTGCCCTCGCGGCTGTTGCAGGCCATGGAGGACGAAGGTGACCTGCAGCAACTGCTGCGCCTGGCGGCTGCCGCCATCTCGCGCCTGCAGAGCCACACCCTGAGCAGCCTGCAGCAGTCCGGCACGCTGGAAAACGGCAACCTGCAAACCACCTGGCAAACCGAAGTGCCGATCCGCCACGGCCAGGACTTCATCCCCCTGCAAGTCAAACTGCAGCGCGAAGAAACCCCACAACAAAAGGCCGATCGCCAACATGGAGCCCAAGAGCCCAGGCAAGCCCTGTGGCGCATCGAGCTGGCCTTCGACCTGTCCCCGCTCGGCCCCCTGCAGGTACAGGCGCAACTGAGCCAGGGCCGCCTGAGTGGGCAGCTGTGGGCGGAGCGCGAGCAGACCGCGCGGTTGATCGACGCCCAGCTTGGCGCGCTGCGCGAGCGCCTGCTGGCCCAAGGCCTGGAAGTTGGCGACCTGGAGTGCCACCAGGGCATCCCGCCCCAGGGACCACGCACACGAATGGAACAACGCTGGGTGGACGAAACCGCATGAGCGACACGACACCACGCCAAGCCATCGCGCTGACCTACGACGGCCATCAGGCACCGACCGTCACCGCCAAGGGCGACGCGGAACTGGCCGAGGCCATCCTTGCGCTCGCCCGCGAACACGAAGTGCCGATCTACGAAAACGCCGAACTGGTGCGCCTGCTGGCGCGGTTGGAGCTCGGCGATCAAATACCCGAGGCGCTGTACCTGACCATTGCCGAAATCATCGCCTTCGCCTGGCAACTGCGCGGCAAGGTACCCGCCGGCTTCGATGATTCGACGCCTTCAGAGCGCGATATCACCGCACCATTGCCCCTGCTGCCTGGCACCGGCCGGTAGCTATCTACCACCCGCCAACCCACCATGCGCCCAACCTTGTCAGCCTTCCACGAACAAGGTGACCGTCATGACCCACAGCAGAATCAACGCCCAAGGCGTGCAGTTCGTAGTAGACCATCTGGCCAACATCCCGCGCCCGGACCGTGAAGCCAATCGATTGATCCGGCAGTGGCTTGCCGGGCAAGGTGTGGATGTCGACCCCGATCGCATCGATGTGGTCACCCTGCACTACCGGCCGGATGAGCAAGGCTATGTGGCAGCGGTACAGCAAACCCAGAACATGACCCAGGCGCTGCTGGGCAACTGGCAAGGGGAGTCCGACAACAACCTCATCGGTGCGCTGTTCGCCAACCCTTGGGCAGGCACCTTCCCAGAAGGGCCATTGAAGCTGGTCGATCGCCTGCCAGCGCTGGGCTTTGGCCATCAGGGCGCCGCTTTCGAAGTGTACAACGGCCTGTTCCTGCGATCGGCCCCTGCCCGTTACGATGCTTCCACCCACGTTCAGGTACCGGCTGAAGCGTTCCAGCGTTTCATCGAAGCGCTGGATTTTCACGGGCCGTTCAAAGCCATGCTCGACACGTACTGGCAGCAACACCACGACAACCACCGCCTGGCCTGCAAGCTCAATTTCATCGCCGCCTGCAACGCCCAGGTCAGCCAGGGCCGCCTGAGCGATGCCGCCAGGGAGCTGGCCTGGCAAGCCGCCGGCATGATCGCGCAGCGCTTCAAGATACGGGTGAGCACGCTGAGCATCTATGGCTATGCGGCCACCGACCTGCTGTACATCAACGCCCCCCACAGCGACCTGACCCTGCTGTACATGCCAGGTAACAGCTCGCCCTTCCTCGAATTCAAAAGCGAGAACCTGCTCAAGGACTGGGTGGGCGATCAGTGCAAGGACCCCGCCCGACGCGAGGCACTCAAACAACACTTTAGGCTCGCCGACCGCCCTCAAGGCCTCGACTTCAGTGGCCTGGACACCGCGCTCGAGGGCCTGGGCGACTATCCGGACCGGCACCGCCTGCCACCTGAACATGGTTATTTCAACGATGACGGCGTCTGGCCACCCAGAACCTATGTGAATTACAAACCTGGCAAATACAACCCCAAACTGACCGGGGATATCTTTACAGCCTTGACCGAACGGCAGCGCCAGCGCAGCTACGACGATGCTGATTTTGTCATCACCACCGATAGCCAGGTTACCAAAGCCAGATGGCGAGGCTACCTCGCCAATACGCTCAACCTGCTGGCGCCGTTGTGCCTGGTGGTGCCAGGGCTCGCGCCACTGCTGGCGCTCGGTGGCATCGCCCAATTGGGCCTGGGCCTGGACCAGGTGATCAACGGCCACAGCCTGAAAGCCAAACAGGACGGGGTGGGCGACATTGCCTGGGGGCTGTTCAACGCCGTACCGCTGGCAACGGAGGGTACAGCAGGCATCAAGGCCCTGTTCGAGTTCAAAAGCGATGGTTTTGTCATGCCGCGTGAAGTCAACGGGCAGCTCGGCTACCCGTTGAGCCCGACCAGCCCACCGCGGCTTCCAGAGCCGGAAGGCGCGCAGTACTTCCACAACCACGACCCCATTGCACCCCTTGATGACGCCGACCCGCATGTTGCCGGCGCGGTGATACGGTTGCCCCACTACGATGGCGAACTGGACGACCTGGAATGCAGCATCGAAACCTACAACGCGCGGGTGGCCTATGACATGGAGCGGGATGCGTTCATCCTCAAGGACGACGTCAACGAGGTCGATCCGCAAGCCTACGTCGCAGTCCCCAACAGCCGTGACCTGGTGGCGCTCGACATGCCCCGGCCGGTAACCGACGCCATGCGCACGCGCACCTTGCGCGCCTTGGGGGTTGACTTGCCCCTGCCGGTACAAATACCGACACGGGCGCCGGACAGCGCGCCTATCCCAAAACTCATATCCAGCCTCTGGGTCGGCGACCAAGTCCTTGGCGAGCCATTGCTGGCCAACCTTGCCGCCAACGCGGCGCGCTTGAGCGACAGTGAGTACAGCATGCGCCTGTTTCTGTCGAAGGCTTCGCCTACCGCCTACGAACAGAACGCAAAGCTACTGGCAGCCCGGGCCCCAGGGCTGCAGGTAGTGCCGCTTGAAGAGCAGGGTTTCTTCCGGGCCTTCCGCCAGAGCCGCTATTACGCACAGTACGATGCAGCACTGGATGGCAACGGTGGCATCGCCACCAATTACGCGTCAGCGACGGATGTGCTGCGCTACCGAATGCTGCACCATGAGGGTGGGCTGTACATGGACGTAGACGATTTCCTGCTGCCGGACGGTAAGGGCGAAACGATCGACCAGGTCGAGCTGCACACCCCACCCGACGGGCTGCTACTGCCACCGCCGATGTGCAACGAAAAAATGAGCATGAATTGCCTGTACAACACCAGCCTCATAGGTAGCCACCCAGGCAACCCAGTGCTGGATGCGATCTCCGATGAAATGCTCGCACGCTACCAGACCCATGCAGACTTTTACGACAGCCGACCGAGCCTGGAACAGGACCCTAGCGGTTTCTACCGCTACGCCAACAAGCTCAGTCACCTCACCGGGCCGGCGCTGCTCACCGAGGTGGTCGATCGTCACCTCCCCGGGCTGCGGACGCTGCGCCAGATCATCAACCTGCACATCATGCCACGCGTCAACAGCTACCCATTCATCAACCCCTCGCAGGCCAATGCTGCCCTGAAGCAATTGCTGCCCCTTAACCGTTTTGCCGGCGTCGGCGGCAATCACTCCTGGGTTCGCAACTGAAATGCACAGGCGGAGCTGAACGGGCCCCTCAAGGAGCCCGGTATACCTTGCTCATCAGCTCCGCCTCGGCCTGGGTCAGGCCGCAGCTCTGGGTCAGCTCATCAATGCTCGCTCCCATCCCCACCAGCTTGGCCGCCTGGCTGAAGGTAACGTTGCTCGGGTCACGCTGCTCGAGGCGCTCCAGCCGGTCTGGCAGGGTAGCCACCGCCACACGCAGTTCATGGATGGCCTCACCCATGCGCACGGTGCCGTTCTGGTAGTCATCCAGGCGCTTGGCCAAGTCCTTGATGCGCTGGTCACGCAGCGCATCGCCCTCGGCCTGCTGCGCGGCCAGCTCGCGCTGGCGCTTACTGTAGTTGAGGAAAAACCACAGGCTCAGCGCCCACACCAGCGCCAGGAAGATGACAGCAACCTGTAGGATCAACTCAGATGTTCTCCAGCTCGGACCACTCTTCCTCGGTCATCATCTTGTCCAGCTCTACCAGGATCAGCAGCTCGCCATTCTTGTTGCACACGCCCTGGATGAATTTGGCCGATTCTTCGTTACCCACGTTCGGTGCGGTCTCGATTTCCGACTGGCGCAGGTACACCACCTCGGCCACGCTGTCGACCAGGATGCCGACCACTTGCTTGTCGGCTTCGATGATGACGATTCGGGTGTTGTCGGTCACTTCGGTCGGCATCAGGCCAAAGCGCTGACGGGTGTCGATCACCGTCACCACGTTGCCACGCAGGTTGATGATGCCCAGCACGTAGCTTGGCGCGCCTGGCACCGGAGCGATCTCGGTGTAACGCAGCACTTCCTGCACCTGCATCACATTGATGCCGTAGGACTCGTTGTCCAGACGGAAGGTAACCCACTGCAGGATCGGATCTTCGGAACCTTGTGCAGACGACTTTTTCATTCCCCTAGCCCTCTAAATCCGCTATTTGGCGGTTGTGTTCGGTGTCATTTCTGTTTGGCGTGCATCTGCTTGACTGCGCCGCTGGCGATCAGCTCTGCCAGTGCCGCGACGTCGAGCAGTGCACACATGTGTTCAATCACCGTGCCGGCCAGCCACGGGCGCTGACCACGCTGGCTGCGCCACTTGATCTCGGACGGGTCCAGGCGCAGCGAGCGGCTGACCTGATGCACCGCCAGCCCCCATTCGTAGCCCTGCACGGAAATCACGTATTGCAGGCCCTGGCGAAAATCATCACGGTAGCGGTCGGGCATCACCCAGCGCGCGGTGTCCAGCACCTTCAGGTTGCCGGCCTGGCAGGTCAGGATGCCGAGGAACCAGTCGGGCTGGCCGAACAGCGGCGTCAACTCCTGGCCGGCCAGGTTATAGATCGAACCCAGGCACACCAAAGGCACTGCCAGGGTCAGGCCGGCCACATCGAACAGCAGGCATTCGAACGGCTCGGCCGCCCATACCGGGCGGCCGTCGACGCTGGCCGGTGGTACTGGCATGTCGGGTGCCGGCAGGTGGACATCGACCAGCGGCATCGCCGGCTCGGCTGTCGGTTCTTCGACCAGCACCGGAATCGCGGCCTCGGCCACCACTTCCTGCTCGACCACCGCCACCACCGGCGCCTCCACAGGCATCACGCGGGGCAGCACTGCCAGCCTGGGCTCGGCGAATGGCCGCGGGGCAAGGCTGGCAGCCGCTTCGGCAGGCTCAGGACGGGCCACTGGGTGGGCATCGCGCGCCTGCTCCTCACGCACCGCCTCGGCGAACTCGTCTGCCACTGCCGACGGCTCGAACAGCTCCTCAGCCTCGGTAGCATCCTGCAGCAGGCCATCAAGGTAAGATTGCAGGGCCATCTGCGGCCGGGTGCCGGTTTGTCTAAACTGGGTCATCAGGCTACCTGCACTGCAGTCTTGTAGGTCAGCAGGTGCTTGAGCAGCGCCCGGTAAGCAATCAGCCCGCGGCTCTTGCTATCGAACTGCGAAGGCGTGACACCCTTGCGGCTGGCATCGCGCAGGCGCGTGTCGACCGGGATGTAGCCCTGCCACACCTGCTGCCCATAGCTATCGCGCAGTTGCTTGAGGGTACCCAACGAGGCCTGGGTGCGGCGGTCGAACAGGGTCGGCACGATCTGGTACGGCAGCGCCTGCTTGCGCGAGCGGTTGACCATGGCCAGGGTGCCGACCATGCGCTCCAGGCCCTTGACCGCGAGAAATTCGGTTTGCACAGGGATCACCAACTGCTGGCTGGCGGCCAGGGCATTGACCATCAGCACGCCAAGCAAGGGCGGGCTGTCGATCAGGGCGAAGTCGAAATCCTGCCACAACTGCGCCAGACTCTTGGCGATCACCAGGCCCAAGCCATTCTGGCCCGGCGACTGGCGCTCCAGCACCGCCAGCGCGGTGCTCGATGGCAGCAGCGAAATACGCTCGTCGCTGGTGGGCAGCAACAATTGCCCGGGCAAGCCCTCCGGCACCGCGCCCTTGTGCAGGAACAAGTCGTAGCAGCTGTGCTCCAGGGCATCCGGGTTGTGCCCGAAATAGCTGGTCATCGAGCCGTGCGGGTCGAGGTCGACAACGACCACGCGCTTGCCCGCCTCGGCCAGCAGGCCGGCCAGGGCGATGGTAGTGGTGGTCTTGCCGACGCCACCTTTTTGATTGGCTACTGCCCAGACTCTCATCAAGCAAACTCTATCTATTGATTTGGCAGGGACGCTGTAGATACAACAGTCACGCGCAGAACTTCACGCATGCCCGCTCCCGCAGCAGGCGGCGGCACATTCAAAATCGTGTTCGTATCAGCGACGGGGAATTGACGTATCACGGCCTCGCCACCGTTGCTTGTACTGCCGGTGCACTTTGTGTGCCAGCCCGGCGCAACGCAGCATCCGGCGTAGCATTGGCACTGCCCGAACCGGTCAGGCTCCGACGCACTTCGAGGTTGCGGGAAATCACCAGCACCACGCGGCGGTTGCGCGCACGGCCTTCGGCGGTGTCGTTGCCCGCCACCGGCTGGTACTCGCCATAGCCAACCGACGCCATGCGCGCCGGGTTAACCCCTTCCATGGCCAGCAGGCGCACGATGCTCGCCGCACGCGCCGATGACAGTTCCCAGTTGGTCGGGTATTGCGCAGTACGGATCGGCAGGTTGTCAGTGAACCCCTCGACGTGCACCGGGTTGGCGAACGGCTTGAGAATATTGGCCACCTTTTCGATGATGGCGAATGCCTTGTCGCTGGGCATCGCATCACCGCTGCCGAACAGCAACGACGAATTGAGCTCGATCTCGATCCACAGCTCGTTGCCGCGCACCGTCATCTGGTCGCTGTTGATCAAGTCGCCAAAGGCATTGCGCACGTCATCACTGATGGTTTTCAGCGGGTCGACATTGGTCGCCGCCAGGCCGGCCTCGGTCTGCTCGCTGTCCTTAACCAGCGGCTCGGCCGGGCGCACGGTCAACGGCCGCTCATCGCCGATGGGAATCGGCCTGACGGCGCGTTCAGGGTCATTGAACACCCCCAGCAAGGCCTGGGAAATGACCTTGTACTTGCCCTCGTTGATCGAGGAAATCGAGTACATCACCACGAAAAAGGCGAACAGCAAGGTGATGAAGTCGGCGTACGACACCAGCCAGCGTTCGTGGTTTTCGTGTTCCTCGGTATGACGACGGCGACGCATGGGTTACTCCATGAAGCCTTGCAGCTTCAGCTCGATCGAGCGCGGGTTCTCACCCTCGGCAATCGACAGCAGGCCTTCGAGCAGCATCTCGCGGTAACGCGACTGGCGCATGACAATGGCCTTGAGCTTGTTGGCGATCGGCAGCAGTATCAGGTTTGCGCTGGCCACACCGTAGATGGTGGCAACGAAGGCCACGGCAATGCCGTTGCCCAGCTGCGACGGGTCGGCCAGGTTGCCCATCACGTGGATCAGGCCCATCACCGCACCGATGATGCCGATGGTCGGCGCGTAGCCGCCCATGCTTTCGAATACTTTGGCAGCCTGGATGTCGCGGCCTTCCTGGGTCAGGAAATCGACTTCGAGGATGCTGCGGATGGCCTCCGGCTCGGCGCCGTCCACCAGCAGTTGCAGGCCCTTGCGCGCATAGGGGTCAGGTTCGGCGTCAGCCACCCCTTCCAGGCCCAGCAGGCCTTCCTTGCGTGCCGCCAGGCTCCAGTTGACCACGCGATCGATGCCGCCCGCCAGGTCGACCCGCGGCGGGAACAGGATCCAGCGCAGTATCTGCAGCGCCCGCTTGAACGACGACAGCGGCGACTGCAGCAACGCCGCCGCCAGGGTGCCGCCCAGCACGATCAGCGCCGCCGGGCCATTGACCAGTGCGCCGACATGGCCACCTTCAAGGAAGTTGCCACCAACAATGGCGACAAAGGCGAGGATCAAACCAATCAGGCTGAGGACGTCCATCAGACGCACGCCTCCACCAGGTGCTTGCCGATTTCGTCCAGGCTGTACACCGCGTCGGCCAGGTTGGCCTTGACGATGGCCATGGGCATGCCATAGATCACGCAGCTGGCTTCATCCTGGGCCCACACCGTACTGCCGCCCTGCTTGAGCAGGCGTGCGCCTTCGCGGCCATCCGCGCCCATGCCGGTGAGCACCACCGACAGCACCTTGTCACCGTACGACTTGGCCGCCGAACCGAAGGTGATATCCACGCAGGGCTTGTAGTTCAGGCGTTCGTCACCCGGCAGGATCTTCACCGTGCCACGGCCGTCGATCATCATCTGCTTGCCACCAGGCGCCAGCAGGGCCAGGCCCGGGCGCAGCATGTCGCCGTCCTCGGCTTCCTTGACGCTGATGCGGCAGAGCTTGTCGAGGCGTTCGGCAAAGGCCTTGGTGAACGCCGCCGGCATGTGCTGGATCAGCACGATTGGCGCCGGGAAGTTGGCCGGCAGCTGGGTCAATACCCGCTGCAGCGCTACCGGGCCACCCGTGGACGTGCCGATGGCCACCAGCTTGTAGGGCTTGCGCCTGGGCGGCGGCGAGTGCGCAGGCGTGGCCGTCGGGGCGGGTGCACGGGCCGGCACAGGCGCGCGCGCCGCTGTCGGGCTGGCAAAGCTGCTGGCAGGCGTGTGGCTGCTGGCCGGTGCTGCGACCGGAGCCAGGCTGCTGTAGCTGCCAAACCGGCGGTTGCTGCGGGAAATGGTATGCACCTTTTCGCACAGCAGTTGCTTGACCTTGTCGGGGTTACGCGAGATTTCCTCGAAGTTCTTCGGCAGATAGTCCACCGCGCCGGCATCCAGCGCATCGAGAGTGACCCGGGCGCCTTCATGGGTCAGCGAGGAGAACATCAATACCGGCGTCGGGCAGCGTTGCATGATGTGCCGCACCGCGGTAATGCCATCCATCATGGGCATTTCGTAGTCCATGGTGATGACATCGGGCTTGAGCGCCAGCGCCTGGTCGATCGCTTCCTTGCCGTTGGTCGCGGTACCCACTACCTGGATCGTCGGATCCGCCGAGAGGATTTCCGAGACGCGGCGGCGGAAGAAACCGGAATCATCCACCACCAGGACCTTGACTGCCATAAACACTCCATTAGGCGGCGCAACCCGCCAGGGTGCGCCACCGAAATCAAATACGCCGTGCGGCGTAACGCTTGAGCATGCTCGGGACGTCGAGAATCAACGCAATGCGACCGTCGCCGGTAATGGTGGCCCCGGACATGCCCGGGGTGCCTTGCAGCATCTTGCCCAGCGGCTTGATTACCACTTCTTCCTGGCCCACCAGTTGATCGACGACAAAGCCGATGCGCTGGGTGCCGACCGACAGGATCACCACGTGGCCCTCGTGCTGCTCTTCGTGCACCTGGCCCTGCACCAGCCAGCGCTTGAGGTAGAACAGCGGCAGCGCCTTGTCGCGCACGATCACCACCTCCTGGCCATCGACCACGTTGGTGCGCGACAGGTCCAGGTGGAAGATTTCGTTGACGTTGACCAGCGGGAAGGCGAACGCCTGGTTGCCCAGCATCACCATCAGGGTGGGCATGATCGCCAGGGTCAGCGGCACCTTGATGACGATCTTCGAGCCCTGGCCCTTGGCCGAGAAGATGTTGATCGAGCCGTTGAGCTGGGAGATCTTGGTCTTCACCACATCCATGCCCACGCCACGCCCGGACACGTCGGAAATCTCGGTCTTGGTCGAGAAGCCCGGGGCGAAGATCAGGTTGTAGCAGTCCGACTCGCTCAGGCGCTCGGCAGCGTCCTTGTCCATCAGGCCCTTTTCCACGGCCTTGGCGCGCAGGATGTTGGGGTCCATGCCCTTGCCGTCGTCCGAAATCGACAGCAGGATATGGTCGCCTTCCTGTTCCGCCGACAGCACCACACGGCCGGTGCGGGCCTTGCCAGAGGCTTCACGCTCATCGGGCATCTCGATACCGTGGTCGACGGCGTTGCGTACCAAGTGCACCAGCGGGTCGGCCAAGGCCTCGACCAGGTTCTTGTCGAGGTCGGTCTCTTCGCCAACCAGCTCCAGGTTGATCTCTTTCTTCAACTGGCGCGCCAGGTCACGGACCAGACGCGGGAAGCGGCCAAAGACTTTCTTGATCGGCTGCATGCGGGTTTTCATCACCGCAGTCTGCAGGTCGGCCGTGACCACATCGAGGTTGGACACGGCCTTGGACATGGCCTCGTCGCCGCTGTTCAGGCCCAGGCGCACCAGGCGGTTACGCACCAGGACCAGCTCGCCGACCATGTTCATGATCTCGTCCAGGCGCGCGGTATCGACGCGCACCGTGGTTTCCGCTTCGCTGGCGGCATGTTTTTCGGCGGCCGGGGCCGGCGCGCGAGGCGCTGCGGCAGGCTTGCTGGCCGGCGATGGCGCTGGCGCGGCGGCTGGCTTGGCCACCGGCTGGCTTGCGGCCTTGGCGGCAGCCGGCGCGTGCGCCTGGGCAGCTACCGGGGCCTCTGCAGCGGCCACATCGCCGCCGAACTTGCCCTTGCCGTGCAACTGGTCCAGCAGGGCTTCGAACTCGTGCTCGCTGATTTCGTCGCTGGCTGCGCTGTGGTCCGGCGCGGCGGGTGCTGGTGCCTGGGCGGCGGGCAAGGCGCCCGCCTGGAAGGTACCCTTGCCATGCAGCTGGTCGAGCAACGATTCGAATTCGGCGTCGGTAATGTCGTCACTGACCGCTTCGCTGCTGACGGCAACCGGCGGTGGCGCAACCTCGGCATTGAACTGGCCCTTGCCGTGCAACTGGTCGAGCAGCGATTCGAACTCGGCGTCGGTGATTTCATCACCAGCAGCGCTGACAGTCTCGCCCTGCATCTGCTCGTCGGCCGCCGCTTGCGCCTTGACCGCATCGAGCGAATCGAGCAGCTGCTCAAACTCGCTGTCGGTGATGTCCTGGTGCTGCTCCTCGGCCTCAGCCGGAGCTGCAACCGCCACGCCGGCAATCGGCGCCGGCGCTGCAACAGCTTCGGCTCCGCCCGGTTCTGCCAGGCGCGACAACGCCGCCAGCAGCTCGGGGGTGGCCGGGGTGACTTCGGTGCGTTCGCGCACCTGGCCAAACATGCTGTTGACGGTATCCAGTGCTTCGAGCACCACGTCCATCAGTTCCGCGTCGACCCGGCGCTCACCTTTGCGCAGGACGTCGAAGACGTTCTCGGCGATGTGGCAGCACTCCACCAGCTCGTTCAGCTGAAGGAAGCCGGCGCCCCCTTTTACAGTGTGGAAACCGCGAAAGATCGCATTGAGCAGGTCGGCATCGTCGGGCCGGCTTTCCAGCTCGACCAGTTGCTCGGACAGTTGCTCAAGAATTTCGCCGGCTTCTACCAGGAAATCCTGGAGGATTTCTTCATCGGCGCCGAAGCTCATCAAACGTGCTCCTTAAAAACCCAGGCTGGACAGCAAATCGTCGACATCGTCCTGACCGGACACGACGTCTTCACGCTTATCGGCATGAATCTGCGGACCTTCACCCCGAGTCGGATGTTTTTCTCGATCTTTTTCTGCGCGCAATTGATCGTGGTCATGCTGGATGCCCGCAAAGCGGTCCACCTGGCTGGCCATCAGCACCAGTTTGAGCAGGTTGCTTTCCACATCGGTCACCAAACTGGTGACGCGCTTGATCACCTGGCCGGTCAGATCCTGATAGTCCTGGGCCAGCAAGATGTCGTTGAGGTGGCCGGCCACCTTGCGGTTGCCTTCGGCACTGTGCGTCAGAAAACTGTCGACACGCTTGACCAGGTCACGGAACTCCGGCGCAGCCACTTCGCGGCGCATGAAGCGTTGCCAGTCGGCGCTCAAGGCCTTGGCCTCGCTGGCCAGGTCGTTGAGCACCGGGGTGCTTTCCTCGACCAGGTCCATGGTGCGGTTGGCCGCGCCCTCGGTGAGCTTGACCACGTAGGACAGACGTTCGGTGGCGTCGGTAATCTGCGACACCTCCTCGGCCTGCGGCATGGTCGGGTCGATCTGGAAACTGACAATGGCACTGTGCAGCTCGCGGGTCAGCTTGCCGACTTCCTGGTACAGGCCGCGATCACGGGTCTGGTTCAGCTCGTGAATCAGCTGCACCGCCTCGCCGAAACGGCCCCGCTCCAGGCTTTCTACCAACTCCTGGGCATGCTTCTTCAGGGTCGATTCGAACTCGCCCAAAGAGTTTTGTGATGAATCCATGGCGCGCCCCCTGACGTGACTCAGCCGTTGACGCGTTCGAAGATCTTCTCGATCTTTTCTTTGAGCACCTGGGCAGTGAACGGCTTGACCACATAACCGTTGACGCCCGCCTGGGCCGCTTCAATGATCTGGTCGCGCTTGGCTTCGGCGGTCACCATCAGCACCGGCATGCTTTTCAGCTTGTCGCTGGCACGCACTTTACGCAGCAGGTCGATACCGGACATGCCGGGCATGTTCCAGTCGGTCACCAGGAAGTCGTAATGGCCGTTTTCCAGCATCGGCAGTGCCGTAGTGCCGTCGTCAGCCTCGTCGGTGTTGGTGAAGCCCAGGTCACGCAACAGGTTCTTGATGATCCGCCGCATCGTCGAGAAGTCGTCAACGATGAGGATTTTCATGTCTTTGTTCAAGTAGACCTCCAAGCAGTCTCAAACGCGCTCGGCCCCCGAGCGCGCGCATTCATTCAATTCGGTACAACATGGAAAACGACTGCAACGAACCCGGGCTCAACGCGCCCGCCATTCCCCCAGGCGGCTGCGCAGGCGCGCGGCACATTGGCTGTGCAATTGGCTGACCCGCGACTCGCTGACCCCCAGCACCTCACCGATTTCCTTGAGGTTCAACTCTTCGTCGTAGTACAGCGCCAACACCAGGCGCTCACGCTCCGGCAGGTTGGCGATGGCCTCGGCCAGGGCCACCTGGAAGCGCTCGTCCTCAAGGCCGCGCGCAGGTTCCACCTGGCCACTGGCGCCATCCTCATGCAGGCCTTCGTGCTCGCCGTCCTGCAACAGGTCGTCGAAGCTGAACAGCCGGCTGCCCAGGGTGTCGTTCAAAATCCCGTAGTAATCATCGAGACTCAATTGGAGTTCGGCAGCAACTTCATGATCTTTAGCGTCACGGCCTGTTCTGGCTTCGACCGCACGCATCGCGTCGCTGACCATACGGGTGTTGCGGTGCACCGAACGCGGTGCCCAGTCGCCCTTGCGCACCTCGTCGAGCATGGCCCCGCGAATGCGGATGCCGGCGTAGGTTTCAAAGCTGGCGCCCTTGCTGGCGTCGTATTTGTTGGCCACTTCCAGCAGGCCGATCATGCCGGCCTGGATCAGGTCCTCGACCTGCACGTTGGCCGGCAAGCGTGCCAGCAGGTGGTAGGCAATGCGCTTGACCAGCGGCGCATAGCGCTCGATCAGCTCGTACTGGGCATCTTTCGCTGCCCGGCTGTACATCTTGAAGCCGCTGGCGTTCATAGCACGGGTCCCGCGCTGGTGGGTTGCACCAGGCGCTCGACGAAGAACTCCAGATGCCCACGCGGGTTGGCGGGCAGCGGCCAGCTGTCGACCTTCTGGGCAATCGCCTTGAAGGCCAGCGCGCACTTGGAGCGAGGGAAGGCTTCGTAGACGGCGCGCTGCTTCTGTACTGCCTTGCGCACGCACTCGTCGTAGGGCACGGCACCCACGTACTGCAGGGCAACGTCAAGGAAGCGGTCGGTGACCTTGGTCAGCTTGGCGAACAGGTTGCGCCCTTCCTGCGGGCTTTGCGCCATGTTGGCCAGCACGCGGAAACGGTTCATGCCGTAGTCGCGGTTGAGCAGCTTGATCAGCGCGTAGGCGTCGGTGATCGAAGTGGGTTCGTCGCACACCACCAGCAGCACTTCCTGGGCCGCGCGGACAAAGCTGACCACCGAATCACCGATACCCGCAGCGGTATCGATCACCAGCACGTCGAGGTTGTCGCCGATTTCGCTGAACGCCTGGATCAACCCGGCATGCTGGGCCGGAGCCAGGTGCACCATGCTCTGGGTACCCGATGCCGCCGGCACGATGCGCACACCGCCGGGCCCCTGCAGCATCACGTCACGCAGCTCGCAGCGCCCCTCGATGACATCGGCCAGGGTGCGTTTGGGGGTCAGGCCCAGCAACACGTCGACATTGGCCAGGCCCAGGTCGGCGTCCAGCAACATGACCCTGCGGCCGAGCTCGGCCAGCGCCAGGGACAGGTTCACTGAAACGTTAGTCTTGCCGACGCCACCTTTGCCACCGGTCACGGCGATCACCTGTACGGGATGCATGCTACCCATGTCTGTTCTTTACCTTGTCTCGCTGGGACTCAGGCCACACGTAGGGCAATTCTGCGTACCCCTTGGCATAGCTACTTTGCACACACTTCATGGTCAACCCGCTCGCCGTGGGTTGTGGTAGAGATCAGCGAACATGTCGGCCATGGCCTCTTCGCTGGGCTCGTCCTGCTGCTGCACGTTCACCGCCCGGCTGACCAGCTGGTGGCCCCGCGGCAGGTGCAGGTCGTCAGGAATGCGCGGGCCGTCGGTAAGGTAAGCCACGGGCAATTCATGACTGATGGCAAGGCTCAGCACATCGCCAAGGCTTGCCGTTTCATCGAGTTTGGTCAGGATGCAGCCGGCCAGGCCACAGCGCTTGTAGCTGTGGTAGGCGGCGGTCAGCACCTGCTTCTGGCTGGTGGTGGCCAGCACCAGATAGTTCTTCGCGGCAATGCCACGCCCGGCCAAGGTTTCCAGCTGCATGCGCAGAGCTGGGTCGCTGGCCTGCAGGCCGGCGGTATCGATCAGCACGACGCGCTTGCGCAGCAGCGGCTCCAGCGCGGCCGCCAGCGACTGGCCCGGGTCGACGTAGGTCACCGGCACATTGAGGATGCGGCCCAGGGTCTTGAGCTGCTCCTGGGCACCGATGCGAAAGCTGTCCATGCTCACCAGCGCCAGGTTGTGCGCGCCGTACTTGAGCACGTAGCGCGCAGCCAGCTTGGCCAGGGTGGTGGTCTTGCCCATGCCGGCCGGGCCGACCATGGCAATCACGCCGCCCTCTTCGATCGGCTCGATCTCCGGGATTTCGATCATCCGCGCCAGGTGGGCCAACAGCATCCGCCAGCCCTGGCGGGGCTCCTCGATCTCGGCGGTCAGCTCCAGCAGCTCGCGGGCAATCGGCCCGGAAAGGCCGATGCGCTGCAAGCGGCGCCACAGGTTGGCCTGCTGCGGCTTGCTGCCCTGCAGCTGATTCCAGGCCAGCGAGCCCAGTTGCACTTCCAGCAGTTCGCGCAGGCCCGACAGCTCGGAACGCATGGCATCGAACAGGCGCGGGTCGACCGGTGCAGCCGTTGCTGCAGCCGGCGCTTCGGGGGTCTCGACGTGCGGCTCGATCAACGGCTCGGCGGCGGTCAGCGACTGGCCGGCGAACAATTGGCGGTTGTTGTCGCTGCTGTCCTGACGGTGGTCCAGCTCGGCCTGGACAGTGGCGATGCGCGTGTGGGTCTTGCGCAGCTCCTCTTCCAGCTCAGCGTTGGGCACCCGCGGGGCCAGGGCGGACAGCTTGTAGTCCAGCGCGGCCGTCAGTTCGACACCACCGGCAATGCGGCGGTTGCCAATGATCGCGGCATCGGCGCCCAGCTCGTCCCGGACCAGCTTCATGGCCTGACGCATATCGGCGGCGAAAAATCGCTTAACTTGCATTATCCACTACCTCAGCCGTTAGGGCCCACGGTGGCAACGATGGTGACTTGCTTGTTGTCCGGTATTTCCTGATACGCCAGAACATGCAAATTCGGTACAGCCAGGCGACCGAAACGCGACAACATGGCGCGGATCGGGCCGGCGACCAGCAGGATGGCCGGCTGGCCCTGCATCTCCTGGCGCTGGGCCGCTTCGATCAGCGAACGTTGCAGCTTCTCGGCCATGCTAGGCTCAAGAAGAACACCATCTTCCTGACCCTGCCCGGCCCTCTGCAGACTATTGAGCAAAATCTGTTCCAACCTTGGCTCCAGGGTGATCACTGGGAGCTCGGACTCAATGCCGACAATGCTTTGCACGATGGCGCGACACAATCCGACGCGCACCAACGCCACCAGCGCGGCGGTATCTTGACTCTTGCCTGCGTTGTTCGCGATGGCCTCGGCAATACTGCGAATATCGCGCACTGGCACCTGTTCCGACAACAGGGCTTGCAAGACCTTCAGCAGGCCCGACAAGGAAATGACACCCGGCACCAGCTCTTCTGCCAGCTTCGGCGATGCCTTGGCCAGCACCTGCAGCAGTTGCTGGACTTCCTCGTGGCCGATCAGCTCGTGGCAGTGCTTCTGCAGGATCTGGTTAAGGTGAGTAGCCACTACGGTGCTGGCGTCGACCACCGTGTAGCCCAGCGACTGGGCCTGCGAGCGCTGACCGACGTCGATCCACACCGCCTCCAGGCCAAACGCCGGGTCGCGCGCGGCTATGCCGTTGAGGGTGCCGAACACCTGCCCTGGGTTGATCGCCAGTTCGCGGTCCGGGTAGATCTCGGCTTCAGCCAGGATCACCCCCATCAGCGTCAGGCGGTAAGCACTGGGCTGCAGGTCGAGGTTGTCGCGAATGTGCACGGTAGGCATGAGGAAGCCAAGGTCCTGTGACAGCTTCTTGCGCACGCCCTTGATCCGCGCCAGCAGTTGACCACCCTGGTTGCGGTCGACCAGCGGGATCAGCCGGTAGCCAACTTCAAGGCCGATCATGTCGATCGGGGTCACGTCGTCCCAGCCCAGCTCCTTGGTTTCCAGCGCGCGCTGTGGCGAGGGCAGCAGGTCCTGCTGGCGCTGCGCCTCTTCCTGGGCCTTGACCTTGACCTGTTGTTGCTTCTTCCACACCAGGTAGGCGCCGCCACCGGCCAGCAGGCCGAGGCTGATGAACGCCACGTGCGGCATGCCGGGTACCAGGCCCATGACGATCATCAGCGCACCCGACACCGCCAGCGCCTTGGGCGAGTCGAACATCTGCCGGTTGATCAGCTTGCCCATGTCCTCGGAGCCCGAGGCACGGGTGACCATGATCGCGGCGGCGGTGGACAGCAGCAGTGATGGCAATTGCGCCACCAAACCGTCACCTATGGTCAGCAAGGCGTACACCCTGCCAGCATCGCCGAAGCTCATGCCGTGCTGCAGCATGCCGATCAGCATGCCACCGATCAGGTTGATGAACAGGATCAGCAGGCCGGCGATGGCGTCACCGCGGACGAACTTGCTGGCACCGTCCATCGACCCGTAGAACTCGGCCTCCTGGGCCACCTCGGCACGGCGGTGCTTGGCCTGCGCCTGGTCGATCAAGCCGGCGTTGAGGTCGGCGTCGATGGCCATCTGCTTACCGGGCATGGCATCGAGGGTGAAGCGCGCGCTCACTTCGGAAATACGCCCGGCGCCCTTGGTCACTACCACGAAGTTGATGATCATGAGGATGGCGAACACCACCGCACCGACCACATAGTTGCCGCCGATCACCACCTCGCCGAAGGCCTGGATCACTTTACCGGCAGCGCCGTGGCCCTCCTGGCCATGCAGCATGACCACGCGGGTTGATGCCACGTTCAGGGCCAGGCGCAGCAGCGTGGCCACCAGCAGGATGGTGGGAAACGCGGCAAAGTCCAGCGGGCGCAGGGCGTACACGCAGACCAGCAGCACCACGATCGACAGGGCGATGTTGAAGGTGAAGAACACGTCGAGCAGGAACGGCGGTATCGGCAACATCATCATTGCCAACATCACCAGCAGTAACAGCGGCACGCCCAGGTTGCCCCGGCCGAGCCCGGCCAGGTTGTTACGGGCGTTGCTGATTAACTGAGTGCGATCCACCGCGAGTCCTCTTGATGCAAAACTTTGACGCCCAGGGGGTGCCTGCGGCTGGCATTGCAAGAAGCTTTCCAACTTTGTGGTTTGGGGTGAATCAGGGTGTTCGCCTTGTGGTTTTTGGCGCCTGTAAGATCGAGCACCGCCCGCGCGGCGCTTCGCGGGGCAAGCCCGCTCCCACTGTCTGTTTCGGGCCAGTCACTCCAGTGAGATTGCCGCTGGCCGCCTTGTTTGTTCCCTTCGATATTTAAGGGTGCGCCGCTGCTTTTTCATCAATCTCCAGCCATGCACCCAGGGTGCGCGCACCAAGGGAACAGGAGTACCTGTCCCGAAACAGATGTGGGAGCGGGCTTGCCCCGCGAAGCGCCGCGCGGGCGGCGCTCGATCTCATGAGCGCTGAAGGACTTAAGGCAGGCACCTCACAGCCCCTACGCAATTCCCTTACATCCGTAGGTCGTGGGGTCGCCTCGCAGGGCGATCGGGATTGAGACCCCCGGTACTCACAGAACGCACCGCTTAATGGTGATCGTGCGCGGGCAGGCTTCGCCTGGTCGGGTTTTCCTGTGAGCCCGGGTCTCATCCCTCGCACGACTGCGTCTGTGAGATCGAGCGCCGCCCGCGCGGCGCTTCGCGGCACAAGGCCGCTTCCACTGTCTGTTTCGGGCCAATCACTCCAGTTAGATTGCCGCTGGCCGCCTTGTTTGTTCCCTTCGATATCGGCTGCGCCACTGCTCTTCATCAATCTTCAGCCATGCACCCAGAGTGCGCGCGCCAAAGGCACAGGCATAATTGGCCCGAAACAGATGTGGGAGCGGGCTTGCCCCGCGAAGCGCCGCGCGGGCGGCGCTCGATCTCATGGCCAACAAAAACCTCAAGGCAAATACCCGCCACCTACCACCAATCAACTGTCGCGGCGCAAATCCGGCGGGATCGGCAGGTCGTCTTTCAATGGCTCCGGCCGCTTGCCCTTGCCGGCACGGTACTGACGGATCTGGAACACATAGGCCAGCACCTGCGCCACCGCCAGGTACAAGCCGGCCGGGATTTCCTGCTCGATCTCGGTGGAGTAGTAGATCGCCCGCGCCAGCGCCGGCGACTCGAGGATCTGGATCTTGTGTTCTACCGCAATTTCGCGAATCTTCAGGGCCGTGAAGTCAGTGCCCTTGGCCAACAGCAACGGCGCCGCCCCGCCATTTTCCGGGTCGTACTGCAAGGCCACCGCATAGTGCGTCGGGTTGGTGATGATCACATCGGCCTGCGGCACCGCCGCCATCATCCGCCGCTGCGACACTTCGCGCTGCAACTGGCGAATCCGCTGTTTGACCTCGGGCTTACCCTCGCTGTCCTTGTACTCGTCGCGCACTTCCTGCTTGGTCATCTTCAGTTTCTTGTGCGTCTGGTACAGCTGGAACGGCACGTCTGCCGCGGCGATCAGCAGCAACCCGGCCGACATCCACAACGCGCTCCAGCCCACCACCTGAAGGCTGTGGATGATCGCCTGCTCCAGCGGCTCGTTGGCAATCGACAGCAAGGCCTGACGGTCACTGGACAGCACCACCACCGCCACGATCAGGATGACGAAAAACTTCGCCAGCGCCTTGAGCAGCTCCGTCACGCTGTTCATCGAGAACATGCGCTTGATCCCCGACAACGGGTTCATGCGGCTGAACTTGGGTTGCAGCAGGCTGCCGGAAAACAGGAAGCCACTAAGGGCGATGGGTGCTACGAAGGAAATCACGAACAGCAGAATCAAGACCGGCTGCACCGCCCAGATCGCCATCTTGCCCGAGGCCAGCAGGAAGGCCCCCATGGCCCGCTCGTCTACGATCATTTCACGGGTCAGGCTGAAGTTCATGCGCATCATGGCCAACATGGTCTCGGCCAGATGGCCGCCGAACGCCAGCAGGCTACCGGCGCCGGCCAGGGTCACCGCCACCGTGTTCAGCTCCTTGGAACGCGCAACCTCGCCCTTTTCGCGGCTGTCGCGCTTACGTTTGTCGGTGGGGTCTTCTGTCTTGTCCTGGCCGCTCTCGCTTTCTGCCATGTTCAGCGCGCCCCCGCCAGCTCACGCAGCCATTGCAGCGTTTCGCTGGCCAATGCCTGGTAGTGAGACAGTACATCGGCCAGGCCGACCCAGAAGACGAACATGCCCATGACCAAGGTCAGCGGGAAGCCGATGGAAAAAATGTTCAGCTGTGGCGCTGCGCGGGTCATCACGCCAAAGGCAATGTTCACCACCAGCAGCGAGGCAATCACCGGCAGAATCAACAGCAGGCCAGCACCAAACACCCAGCCCATGCGCCCGGCCAGCTCCCAGAAGTGGTTGACCACCAGCGCACTTCCCACCGGCAAGGTGGTAAAGCTCTCGGTCAGCACCTCAAACACCACCAGATGGCCGTTCATCAACAGGAACAACACACTCACCAGCATGGTCATGAACTGGCTGATCACCGCGACGTTGACCCCGTTGGCGGGGTCAACCATCGAGGCGAACGCCATGCCCATCTGCACCGCAACGATCTGCCCGGCAACCACGAATGCCTGGAACAGCAACTGCAGCGCCAGGCCGAACAACGCACCCACGATGATCTGCTCGGCACACAGCAGCAGGCCCGGCAAACTCAGCGGGTCGAATTCAGGCAGTGGCGGCAGTGCCGGCACGATCACCACGGTGATGGCCACGGAGACGTACAAGCGCACCCGCGCCGGCAACATGCGGGTACCGAAGATCGGCATGGTCATCAGCACCGCCGTCACCCTGAACAATGGCAGGATGAACGTGGCGACCCAAGTGCCGATCTGCGTGTCGGTCAGCTCCAGCATCGCCGCATCAGCCTATGAGCTGCGGGATGTTGGTGTAGAGCGTGGTGATGTACTCCATGAATTTCTGCACCAGCCACGGCCCGGCAATGATCAGCGTGACCAGCATCACCAGCAGGCGCGGCAGAAAGCTCAGGGTCTGTTCGTTGATCTGCGTGGCCGCCTGGAACATTGCCACCACCAGGCCCACCAACAGGCTCGGCACCACCAGCACGGCAACCATCAAGGTTGTCAGCCACAAAGCATCACGAAACAGGTCGACAGCTACTTCAGGTGTCATCGGCGGCTCTCCTTGACGGCGTCAGACGCCGCCGAAACTGCTGGCCAGGGTACCCATGATCAGCGCCCAGCCGTCGACCAGCACGAACAGCATGATCTTGAACGGCAGCGAGATGATCAGCGGCGACAGCATCATCATACCCATGGCCATCAGCACACTGGCCACCACCATGTCGATGATCAGGAACGGGATGAAGATCATGAACCCGATCTGGAACGCGGTCTTGAGCTCCGAAGTGACGAACGCCGGTACCAGGATCGTCAGCGGCACCTGGTCGGGGCCGGCGATGTCGGTGCGCTTGGACAGGCGCATGAACAGGTCGAGGTCGCTCTGCCGGGTTTGCGCCAACATGAAGTCCTTGAGCGGGCCCTGGGCTTTGTCGATGGCCTGCTGGGCGGTCATCTGCTCTTTCAGGTAGGGCTGCAGCGCGTCCTGGTTCACCCGGTCGAACACCGGGGCCATGATGAACAGGGTAAGGAACAGCGCCATGCCGGTCAGCAGCTGGTTTGACGGCGTCTGCTGCAACCCCAAGGCCTGACGCAGGATGGAGAAGACGATGATGATACGGGTGAAGCTGGTCATCAGAATGACGAACGCCGGAATAAAGCTCAGCGCCGTCATGATCAGCAGTATTTGCAGGCTGACCGAATATTCCTGCTGCCCGTCCGCGGTGTTGGACAGGGTAATGGCCGGGATCGACAGCGGGTCGGCGGCCAGGGCCAATGGCGCCGCCAGCAGCAACGCCAGAGTCAACAACGTACGCAGCGCGCCGCTCATCACTTGTTGTCCTTAGGGTTCTTGCCCATCAGCTCCAGCAGCCGCTGGGCGAACTCCGGCGTCGCCTGACGGGCGCTTTCCGCCACCTGCACCGGCTCAGCCAGCACATGCAACGCCTCGATGCTGCCAGGGGTATGGCCGATCAGGATCTGCTCCTTGCCCACCTGCACCAGCAGCAGGCGGTCACGCGGGCCGATGGCGCGACTGCCGACGATCTCGATCACCTGCCCACCCTTCACCGCCGTGCTCTGCAGGCGCCGCAGCAACCAGGCCAGGAAGAAGATCAGGCCGACCACCAGCAGCAGGCCGAAAACCATCTGCGCCAATTGCCCACCCAGGCTGCCAGGCGCAGCCGCCGGGGTAACCGCAGGCGTGGCAGCGGCCAGGCAGGCGTAGCTGGCGAACAGCACCGCGAGTGCCGCAATGGCGCGCATCGTGCCCTTCACTCAGCGCAGCTTCTTGATACGTTCGCTGGGGCTGATCACGTCGGTCAGGCGGATGCCGAACTTCTCGTTGACCACGACCACTTCGCCATGGGCGATCAGCGTACCATTGACCAGCACGTCGAGCGGCTCGCCGGCCAGGCGGTCGAGCTCGATCACCGAGCCCTGGTTGAGCTGCAACAAGTTGCGGATGTTGATCTCGGTGCTGCCCACTTCCATGGAAATGCTCACCGGGATATCCAGAATCACATCCAGGTTCGGGCCTTCGAGGCTGACGTTTTCGTTCGGCTTCGGCGAGCTGGCGAACTCTTCCATCGGCAGGCGGCCGGGGCCGCTGTTGCTGCCGGTGTCACCACCCAGCAATGCATCGATGTCCGCCTGGCCGGCGGCACCGGTTTCCTCCAGCGCTGCAGCCCACTCGTCGGCCAGCGCCTGGTCCTCTGGGGAGGTGATCTCGTTTTCGTTAGCCATGGTTTCCTCGACAGGCATTCAATTCGTTATGAGCGACCGGCACGCCGTCAGCGGCGTTCGATCGGGTCGATGATCTGCAGGGCCAGGTTGCCCTTGTGCGAACCCAGCCGCGCCTTGAACGCCGGCACCCCATTGGCACGCAGCACCAAGTGCTCGGGCAGCTCGACCGGGATCACATCGCCCGGCTGCATGTGCAGGATGTCACGCAGCTTCAGCTGACGCCGGGCGACGGTGGCAGTCATGGGCACGGCCACGTCCAGCACGTCCTCGCGCAATGCCTTGACCCAGCGCTCGTCCTGGTCGTCCAGGTCGGACTGGAAACCGGCATCGAGCATTTCCCGCACCGGCTCGATCATCGAGTACGGCATGGTCACGTGCAGGTCACCGCCGCCGCCGTCCAGTTCGATGTGGAAGGTGGACACCACAACGGCTTCGCTGGGGCCGACGATGTTGGCCATGGCCGGGTTGACCTCAGAGTTCATGTACTCGAAGGTGACCGGCATGATCGCCTGCCAGGCTTCCTTGAGGTCGACGAAGCACTGGTCCAGCACCATGCGCACCACGCGCAGTTCGGTCGGGGTGAACTCGCGGCCTTCAATCTTGGCGTGGCGGCCATCGCCGCCAAAGAAGTTGTCCACCAGCTTGAACACCAGTTTGGCGTCGAGGATGAACAGCGATGTGCCGCGCAGCGGCTTGATCTTGACCAGATTGAGGCTGGTCGGCACGTACAGCGAATGCACGTATTCGCCGAATTTCATGACCTGCACGCCACCCACGGCGACGTCGGCCGAGCGGCGCAGCAGGTTGAACATGCTGATGCGGGTATAACGGGCGAAGCGCTCGTTGATCATTTCCAGGGTCGGCATGCGACCCCGCACGATACGGTCCTGGCTGGTCAGGTCGTAACTTTTGATACTGCCAGGCTCGGATGCACTCTCGGTCTGCACCAGCCCGTCGTCGACGCCGTGCAACAGGGCATCGATTTCATCCTGGGACAGCAGGTCCTGTACGGCCATTACGGACTCCTACTGCAATACGAAATTGGTGAACAGCAACTGGTCGATGACCGGCTTGCCGACTTCCTTCTGCGCCACTTCCTGGACCACTGCGGTAGCCTTCTGACGCAGCATCTCCTGCCCTACCGGGCTGCTGGCGAGGGTGTCGAAGCCTTGCCCGGAAAACATCATCACCAGGTTGTTGCGGATCACCGGCATGTGCACCTTCAGTGCATCCAGATCAGCCTGGCTGCGCGCCTGCATAGTGATGCTCAGCTGCATGTAGCGCTGGCGGCCGTTCTGGTTGAAGTTGACCACGAAGGCCGGGGTGAGGGCCTCGTAGATCGCCGCAGGCTTGACGTTGCTGGCCGCGGCTTCAGCGGCCGGTGCTGGCTCGCTCTTGTGCATGATGAACCAGGTAGCGCCCACCGACAGGCCGATCGCCAGCAGCAGGCCCACTACGGCCAGGATGATCAGCTTGAGTTTGCCTTTAGTGGCGGGGTCTTTGACTGCTTCGCTCTTCGCCATGCCAATAATCCGTCGTCCATCGGGGGTTCAAGGGAGAATGGCTTGGCTTGAGCAAGTGTTATGCCAGAATTCGGCTTGAGGGATTTTGCGGCGGTGAGATCGAGCGCCGCCACAAAAACCAAGCCATGCACCAGACATCAGGCGTAATAATCGACCGCACTGTCGCCGACAACCACCTGCTGCTCCAAAGGCCGGGCGCTATCAACCACCTCGACCCCACCCTGTTCCGCCTGCCGCGCCGCGACCCCGGACAAGTTGCTGCCCTGCGCCTGCGCCTGCGCCTGCCCCTGCTGCTGTTGTTGCCCACGCGACTGATCAGCCACATTGACATCTGGCTGCGCCAGCCCCTGCTGGACGAACAGCTCGCGCAGGCGGTGCACCTGGCTGTCGAGGGCATCACGCACACCGGCGTGACCACTGATGAAGGTGACCTGAGTGGCCTGGTCCGCCGCGACATTGACGCGAATGTCCAGGCGGCCCAGCTCGGCCGGTTCCAGTTGAATATCCGCCGACTTGAGGTTCTGGCTGGAGAGGTACATGACCCGGTTGACCAGCCCTTCGGCCCAGGCGTCCTGGTTCATCGGCAACGGCTGGTGCAGCGGGCTGGCATTGGCCGGCACGGCGTTGGCGGTCTTGGCCGTGGCCGCCTGGGTCAGGCTCGCCAGGCGGTTGGCGAAATCGTCGACACGGGTGTCGCTGCTGGCGCTCTTGGTGTCCTTCAAGCCATCTTCGAGCAAGGCGCCAAAGGCCTTGTCACCCGGTTCACCGCTTTCGCCCTCGGCATTCTCGACCACATTCGCCAAGGTATTGACGGCCACCTGCCCATCTTCACCCTGGGCCTGGGAGGGATCAAGGGCATGTGCGGAGGTATTACCCTTGGCCTGGGCACTGTGCTCCAGCGCCAGGCGCAAGGTCGGCAGGTTGGCTAAAGGGTCGGCTTCCGGGTCGAACGCTTCTTCGGCAGGCGGCGCCTCAGGTAGCGCCTCCTGGATTTGCGCAGTAGCGGCCTGCAGCATCGGCGCCACCGTCTCGGCCTGGGCCTGGATCAGCTGCGCGCCCGGCTGGGCATCGGTGACCTGGCCGGCCACCAGGCTGGCATCAAGCAAGCCAGTATCAGCCTGGACCACCTCTTGCGCTGGCAATTTGTTGCCGTCATCGGCAACGGCGGTTTCGTCGGCCGGGTCTTCCTTGCCGCCCGCCACCACATCAGGTTTGTCCTTGGGTTTGGCCTGGGCGACCTTTTCATCCTGCCCCACAGCCTTGTCGCGGCCCTGTCGGGCCATCACCTGGCCAAAGCCGTCGCCCTTGTCGCCCACTGCCTGCTGCGGTTTGTCCGCCTGAACGGCGGCCGGACGCGATGTGTTGGCAGCGGCGTTAGCTTGCAATAGAGGGTTGGGTGCGACAGGCATCGAGGGGTCTCCGCGCCAGAAACAATAAAATCATCTGGCTAGAGACACGCAAGACTCGCGCCAACTCACAGTTCAGCCTGCAGATATACGCTGCTGCTCATCGCGGTAAAAGCGCTGCACTTCAGCGAACTCCTCGTCGATGCGGCTGATGAGGTCTTCGATGCCATACAGCGGGGGCCGCCGGGCACTTTCTTCCAGCTGCTGGCACAGCGCTGCGAGGGCAACCGCCCCCATGTTACTGCTGCTGCCCTTGAAACTGTGGGCAGCCGCGCCGAGTTCTTCGGCGTTTTTCGCCGCATGCAGCTGCCCCAGACGCCGTTCGGAGTCATCCAGAAAAGTTTGCACCAACTGCAGGTAGCCATCTTCCATGACCTCACGCAGGTCCCGGAGTACCTTGTGGTCAATATGCATGTCAGTCACTTGTTCACTCCTTGATCAAGCCAGATTATGCCCGAGCCAGCCGCTGGCTCACCAGACGAAGTCCACATGTGCGCAGCGCCCGCCTTCACTCCAGCGCGCATCACTGGCCAGCCGCTGCACCAGGTTCAGACCACGACCGCTCAACCCCTGATCTCGCGGAGGCCGCGCCAGGACACGCTGCACATCGAAGCCGGCACCACTGTCGCGAACCTCGATCATCAGACGCCCGCCGTCGCCATGCGGTTCAACCTTGAAATTGATGCTTACAAAACCATCGGTCAGCGCGCCCAGGCGCCGGGCGCGCTCCTGATAGTAGTTGGCAAAGCCCTGCACATCGCTTTTCAGCTGCGAGTCCAGGCCGAGCACGCCATGCTCCAGGGCATTGGAATACAACTCGCTGAGCACGCTGTGCAGGTTGCCTGTACGCGTGCGCAGGCCGTGAATTTCCTGCAACAACTGCACCAGGTACGGCACCGGATTGAAGCGTTTCAGGCTCTCGCCACGAACCTCGAAGCCGAGCGACCAATCCAGCGGGCTGGAGCGGCCACTCTCAGCGTAGATCATCGGCACCGGGACCCGCTCTTCGGCGCTGAACATGCGGATGTCGCACAAGCTGATATCGTCGCGAGGACGCCCGCCAAACCGCTCCAGGGCCTGCATCAGCTCATCGAACAACTGGGCCGGCTCACGGTTATCGGCCAGCACTGCACGCAGCCGCTGTACGCCGAACAGGCGGTCCTCGTCGTCGGCCGTATCGAGCACCCCGTCCGACAACAGCAACAGGCGCTCACCTGCCGCCAGCGGCAACACCTCGGTGCTGTCATCAAAGCGCTCGGCAGCGAGAATGCCCAGCGGCAGGTGCCGCGACTCCAACACCGACAGCACCTGGCCCTTTACTGACAGCCGGTAGCCATCCGGCATGCCGCCGTTCCATACCTCCACCGAGCCACGCTGCATGCTGAGGTTGAGCAGCAGCGCACAGCAGAACATGTCCACCGGCAGGATGCGCTTGAGCTTGGCGTTCATCTCGCGCAGGATCTGCGCCATGCCATAGCCCTTGGCGGTCATGCCGTAGAACACCTCGGCCAGTGGCATGGCTCCGACCGCCGCTGGCAAGCCGTGCCCGGTAAAATCGCCCAGCAGCACGCGCATGTCGCCGGCCGGGGTAAACGCCGCCAGCATCAGGTCGCCATTGAACAGCGCGTAGGGCGATTGCAGGTAGCGGATGTTCGGCGCCGACAGGCAACCGGAGTGGGCGACCTTGTCGAAAACCGCCTTGGCCACCCGCTGCTCGTTCAGCAGATGGTGATGGTGCCGGGTGATCTGGTCGCGCTGCTCCAGCACGGTGGCCTGCAACCGGCGCAGGCGGTCCATGGCCCGTATCTTGGCGGCGAGAATCACCGCGCTGTAGGGCTTGGCCATGAAATCATCACCGCCGGCCTCCAGGCAGCGCACCAGGCCTTGCTCCTCGTTCAGCGAGGTGAGGAAAATGATCGGCACCAGCGCCTCGCCTGCCAGGGCCTTGATCTGCCGCGCCGCCTCGAAACCGTCCATCACCGGCATCAATGCGTCAAGCAGCACCAACTGCGGGCGCCGCTCTACGAACAGCGCCACAGCTTGCTCGCCGTTTTCTGCGGTAACTACCTCATGACCCTGGCGGCGCACGATCTGCGCCAGCAGCAGGCGGTCGGCGGCACCGTCTTCAGCTACCAGCACGGTCAAAGCCTGTTCGGCCGGCATGTCGGGGCTCAACTACTGATATCGAAGAGTTTTTCGAAATTGGAAATGGCGAGGATCTTGCGCACGTCGGAACTGGCATGCACCACCCGCACATCCGACTCGTCGCCGCCTGCGTGGTCGCGCAGCAACAGCAACATGCCGAGCGCAGAACTGTCCAGGTAGGTAGTGTCCCTCAGGTCGACAACAACCGAATCTGGCCGGCTGGTCTGGCGTTCGTAAGCGTCGCGAAACTCCTGATGCTTGCCGAAATCGAAGCGCCCCTTGATCTTGATTGTCAGCTTTTTCCCGTCCTGCGAAAAATCAGTCTCGACTGCCATGCTAGCGATTCCTTCGATGATGGCGGATGCAACTCCTTTAAGGTTTAGCAGGCGATGGTGGGGGTGGCAAGTGTTCGCCGTGCGGCCTGCGGTGTCCGGGGGATCGAGCGCCGCGGGGGCGGCGCTCGATCTCACAAACGCTGCAAGACCAGCGACGAACCCCTACACATGGCTCTGCCGGGGCAACCGCTGGGAAAGCTCATCCAGCAACCGCTGCTCACGCTTGTCTTCGGCCCGCCGGGCTTCATCCAGGTAGCGCTGCACCAGCTTGCGCAAACCCTCCACCCTGGCATAGGCCTGCTGCCAGATGCCTCGGGCGTTGTTGAGGTTGTTCTGGTGCCAGACCAGGCTTTGCCGCTGCTGGGTCATGGCCGCTTCCAGCTGCCCCAGAAAGCGCTGGTAATTGACCAGCCAGCTGCCATTGACCCCCTGCCCGCCACGGTTGATCCACTGCAATTGGTAATCCTCGCGGTAGCGCTCCAGCTCGGCCAGCTTGGCCTGGGCGGTGGCCACCTGCTGCTGGAAATGGCCAAGGCGCTGGGCCGCCTTGCGCTCGGCCTCCTCGGCCATATCCACCACCGGCGCCAGGCGCGCGGCACGTCCGGGCAGTGCCATGGCCTATCAGCCTGCCGGGGGCGTGAAAATCGCCCCCAGATCATCGCGGCTCTGCGCCATGCCCACGTTCTCATGCAGGCCCTGACGCAGAAACGCTACCAGCTTCGATTGCAAGGCAATGGCCAGGTCGGTTTCCGGGTCACCGCCCGCCACATACGCACCGACGCTGATCAGGTCGCGGCTTTGCGACAGGCGCGACCATAGCTGCTTGAATTTCTGCGCCTGGCGCAAGTGGTCGGCGTCCACCACCTGCGGCATGACCCGGCTGATCGACGCTTCGATATCGATGGCCGGATAATGGCCCTCCTCAGCCAGTCGCCGCGACAGGACGAAGTGGCCGTCGAGCACGCCCCGTGCCGAGTCCGCGATCGGGTCCTGCTGGTCGTCACCTTCCGACAGCACCGTGTAGAACGCCGTGATAGAGCCGCCACCCGGCTCGCCATTACCGGCCCGCTCGACCAGCTTGGGCAGCTTGGCGAACACCGACGGTGGATAACCGCGGGTGGCCGGCGGCTCGCCGATGGCCAAGGCAATTTCCCGCTGGGCCTGGGCGAAACGGGTCAGCGAGTCCATCAGCAACAGCACGTTCTTGCCTTTATCGCGGAAGTACTCGGCAATGCGCGTGCAGTACATGGCGGCGCGCAGGCGCATCAGCGGCGCATCATCGGCGGGCGATGCGACCACCACCGAGCGCTTGAGCCCCTCCTCACCCAGGATGTGCTCGATGAACTCCTTCACTTCCCGGCCCCGCTCACCAATCAGGCCGACCACGATGATCTCGGCTTCAGTAAAGCGCGTCATCATGCCCAGCAGCACCGACTTACCCACGCCGGTACCGGCGAACAGGCCCAGGCGCTGGCCTCGGCCGACAGTGAGCAGGCCGTTGATGCTGCGAATACCCACATCCAGCGGCTTGCTGATAGGGTCGCGGTTGAGCGGGTTGATCACCGGGCCGTCCATCGGCACCCAATCCTCGGCCTTCATTCCGCCCTTGCCGTCCAGCGCTCGGCCAGCACCGTCGAGCACCCGGCCGAGCATGCCCATGCCCATGGGCAGGCGGCCACCGTCGTCCAGGGGTACCACGCGGGCGCCCGGGGCGATGCCGACAATGCTGCCAACCGGCATGAGGAACACCTTGGGGCCGGCAAAGCCCATGACTTCGGCTTCGACCTGCACCGGGTGGTAACTGTCGTCATTGATGACCAGGCAGCGGCTGCCGACAGCGGCGCGCAGGCCTTCGGCCTCCAGGGTAAGGCCGACCATGCGCAACAGGCGGCCCTCCACGATGGGCCGCGCTGGCAACTCGATGGCCTCGGCGTAGCTACCCAGGCGCTTGCCGAAACTGGTGCGGTCAAGGCGCATCAGGGTTGTCCATGGCAGGCTCGACCGGGGCGTCCAGGTTTACCGACATGTCGGGAGCCGCCGGGTGCAGTGAATGGTCGTGCAACTGGTCGAACAGCTGTGCCACGGCCTTTTCGATACGGGTTTCCATGGTCGCGTCAATGCGGCTGTGGGCTGTTTCGATGCGGCAGCCCCCCGGCAGCAGCGCGCTGTCTTCCAGCAGCCGCCAGTTTTCCTCGTGGCGTTCGCGCAGGGCCTTGGCCAGCTCGAAATCCTGCGGGTGGAGGTGGATGCGGATATTGTCCGCCCCCATCGGCAGCAGCTTAAGCGCCTCGCGCAGCACCTGGGTGATCTGGCTGGAATCGCTGCGCAGTTCACGGCCGATGACCTGGCGGGTCATGTGCGCCACCAGGTGGACGACGGTTTTCTCGATCTGGGTGTCCTGCTCGGCGATCGGGTCCATCAGGTTGGTCATCAGCCGCTCGAGGCTGGACAGCTTGGCCTTCAGGGCCTCTTCGGCCTCCTGGCGGACCTTGAGCTGGGTGCTGTGGAAGCCCTCGCGTTCACCGGTGGCGAAACCCTCGTTGTAGGCTTCCTGACGAATGGCTTCGAGCTCTTCCAAGGTCAGCGGCTGGACTTCTTCCAGCGGCACTTCCTCTACTTCTTCCGCGATGACCTCAGGCTCCGGTTCCGGCTCGGGCTCTGGCTCCGGGTCGAAGCTGGGCAGCGTCCACACATCCACGCCCTCGAGGTCGCGGGCGCGGATCAGGTCGCTGGGGTGATGTTCTTTGGTGGACATGTTTTCAGGTACTCAATCCATGTTCAGCCAATGCACACTCGCTCAAAAAGATTGAACTGGCGCGCACGCTGTGGGAGCAGGCTTGCTCGCGAACACGGGCAACGCCCGTGCGATCCACCGCAGCGCCTGCTTCGCGGGCAAGCCCGCTCCCACAGGGTCAACGGCGGGCTTGCCGCCGCTATAAGATCAGATCATTTCCTCGGCGCCCTTGCCGCCGAGCACAATCTCGCCGGCTTCGGCCATGCGCCGGGCGATGGTGAGGATTTCCTTCTGCGCCGTCTCGACATCGCTGACCCGCACTGGCCCCTTGGCCTCCAGGTCGTCGCGCAGCAGCTCCGAGGCCCGCTTGGACATGTTCTTGAAGATCTTGTCCTTGACCCGCTCGTCGGCGCCCTTGAGCGACACCACCAGCACGTCGGACGACACTTCGCGCAACAGCGCCTGAATGCCACGGTCGTCGACGTCGGCCAGGTTGTTGAAGACAAACATCAGGTCTTCGATCTGCTCCGACAGGTCGCTGTCGATTTCGCGGATCGCGTCCATCAGTGCGCCTTCCACCGAGCTGTCGAGGAAGTTCATGATGTCGGCCGCCCGCTTGATGCCACCCAGGGTAGTGCGCGCTGCGTTGGAGTTGCCCGAGAACTGCTTCTCGAGGATCTGGTTCAGCTCTTTCAATGCAGCCGGCTGCACCGTGTTCAGCGATGAAACACGCAGGACGATGTCCAGGCGGACCTTGTGGTCGAAGTTGCTCAGCACTTCACCGGCCTGGTCCGGGTCGAGGTAGGCGACCACGATGGCCTGGATCTGTGGGTGCTCGTAGCGGATCACGTCGGCCACGGCGCGCGGCTCCATCCACTTCAGGCTGTCCAGGCCGCTGGTGTTGCCACCCAGCAGGATACGGTCGACCAGGCCGTTGGCCTTGTCCTCGCCCAAGGCCTGGTTGAGCATTTTGCGGATATACGCGTCGGAACCCACGCCCAGACTGGTCTGATCACCGACGATCTCGACGAACTCGCTCATCACCTGCTCGACCTGGTCACGGTGCACATTGCCCATCTGCGCCATGGCCACACCGACCCGCTGCACTTCCTTGGGGCCCATGTGGCGCAGTACCTGGGCCGCATCGGTCTCGCCCAGCGACAGCAAGAGGATCGCCGCTTTGTCGACGCGGCTCAGCTTGGCGGTAACGGCTCGGTTATCACTCATCGGCGTTGATCCACTCTTTCACGACCTGGGCAACGCGGCCCGGGTCTTCGGCCACCAGGCCTTTGATTGCGTTGAGCTGTGCCTCGTAACCCTCGGTCGGGCTAGGCAGCAGAATGCTTGTCGGGCCACCCAGGCTGACGCGGTCGTTGGCAAGTTCGCCATCCAGACCCATCATGCCGCCCAGCTCCATGTCGCTATCCGAGGCAGCCTGCTTGCCGCCCCCTGTGATGTTGTTCAGCACCGGCCGCAGTACACCGAACACCAGCACCAGGATGAACACCACGCCCAGCACCTGCTTGACGATGTCCCAGAACCACGGCTGCTGGTAGAAGGCGATCTCGGCAATTTCCTCGCCCCGGTCGACGGCGAACGGCACGTTGATCACCGTCACGCTGTCGCCGCGGCTGGCATCGAAGCCGACGGCGTCCTGCACCAGGCGGGTGAAGCGCGCCAGGTCTTCGGCGCCCCACGGTGCCCGGGTGGTGTCGCCGCTAGCCGGGTCGATCTTGACCTGGTCGTCCACCACTACCGCCACCGACAGGCGGGTCATGCGCCCTTGCTGCTGGCGGGTGTGGCTGATGGAGCGGTCCAGCTCGAAGTTCTTGGTGCTTTGCTGACGTTTATCTGACGGATACGGCGCAAGCATCGGCTGGCCGGTGGCCGGGTCCATGATCTGCTGGCCGTTGGCATCCACCAGCGGTTGGCCAGGCTGAATGGCCGCAGCCGGGGTGGCGGCGCCACCAGTGGTCTGCGGTGCCGAGGCAGCGCCGGGCGGCTGGTTGCTCAATGCGCCGGGCACGCCCTGCGGGCCCTGGCTGCTGGCACGCTGCTCATCAACCGACTGCTCGCTGCGCAGTGCCGGCTGGTCCGGGTTGAACTGTTCGGCGGTGGACTCGACCGCGCTGAAGTCGAGCTCGGCGGACACTTCGGCCTTGTAGCGGTCATTGCCCAGCACCGGCTGCAGGATGTTGCGCACACGCTGGGTGAGCATGCTTTCCATGCGTCGGCTGTAGTCGTACTGCTTGCCGGCCTCGGTCAAGGCAGAATCCTGCAACTGCTCGGACAGCAGGTTGCCCTTCTGATCGACCACGGTGACCTGGGACTTGTCCAGTTCCGGCACGCTGGTGGCGACCAGGTTGACGATGGCCATTACCTGACCGGCTTCCAGGGCGCGCCCTGGGTACAGCTCGACCAGTACCGAGGCGCTTGGCTTGCGTTCATCCCGCACGAACACCGAGCTTTTCGGAATGGCCAGGTGCACACGTGCGGCCTTGACGTTGTTCAGGCTGGACACTGTGCGCGCCAGCTCGCCTTCCAGGCTGCGGCGGTAACGGGTGGCTTCCATGAACTGGCTAGTGCCCAGGCCCTGCTCCTTGTCGAGCAGTTCAAAGCCGACATTGCCGTCGCTGGGCGCCACCCCGGCGGCGGCCAGTTTCAGGCGCGCACGGGAGAGGTCGTCGGCCTTGACCAGCAGGGCGCCAGAATTGGGCTCTACATTGTAGGGAATGTCGGCAGCGGCCAGGGTGTCCATGACCTGCTTGGTGTCCATGCCCGACAAGCTGCCGTACAGCGGACGATAATCGGGTTGTTGCGACCACAGCACCACGGCAAAGCCGATCGCCACGCTGGCCGCCAGTCCGACCATGAGGCCGATCTGCCGCAGCATGGGCATCCGCGCGATGTTTTCCAGAAACGCCATGCCGAACAGCGGCGGCTTGGCCGCTGGCGTACCAGCCTTGGCGGGGGCGTTTTCGACGACTGCTTCAGCCATGGTTTACGTCCGCCCTCAAACCGGCATCTGCATGATGTCCTGGTACGCCTGGACCAGCTTGTTGCGTACCTGGGTCATGGCCTGCATCGACACGCTGGCCTTTTGCGAAGCGATCATCACGTCGGTCAGGTCGACGCCGCTCTTGCCGATTTCAAAGGCGTTGGCCAGCTGGGTCGAGGCCTGCTGGGTTTCATGCACCTTGCCAATGGCCTGGCCGAGCATGTCGGCAAAGGTACTTTGCCCCGGCGCCAGTTCGGGCGCCGCGGTAACCTTTGGCAACGACATGGCATCGGCCTGCATGGCCCGCATGTCCAACATCAGACGATTGAATTCAACACCTTGGCTCATGACCCTTCTCTCTCCTGCGGCCGCATTTTTTTGACACGCCTGCGGCGGATAGCCTACGTAAAGCAACAAAGGTGCCAGCCTTGGCAACTAAAGCGTGTGCCCAGGTGTTGGCCACAAAGGATGCAGCGCCTGTGAGATCGAGCGCTGAAGATGCCATGCCGAGCACCTGGCAACCCTGATGCCATAGCCAAAAACCCTGGAATCTCCCCAAGGAACCGCGCTGCAGCGGAGTGCGCTGTTCCTCAGCCGAACAGGCTGGCCTCGACGTCGAACCCGGCATCACGCATCTGCGCCAGCTTGTAACGCAAGGTGCGCGGGCTGATACCCAGGCGCTCCGCTGCCTCCTTGCGGCGGCCCCGCTCGGCGCGCAGGGTGTCGATGATCATCTGGTACTCGTGGCGACGCATGTCATCGCCCAGCCCACCCACTTCGGCGGCCACTTCAGGTGATGGCTCGGTGCCAGCTGACAATGGAATGGCACCCGCCAGACAAAAATCCGCCGCCTCGATCACCCCGCCCTGCTGCAGGATCAGCGCCCGCTGCAGGGCGTTGTCCAACTCGCGAACGTTGCCCGGCCAGGCATAGGCTTGCAGGCAGGCCCGCGCCTGCGGCGACAGGCGCACCGGGGCGTGCCTCATCTTGGCCACGTGTCGCGCCAGCAAGCGCTCGGCCAGTTGCAGAATGTCGCCCGGGCGCTCACGCAACGGTTGCCAGGCCAAGGGGAACACCGACAGGCGGTAGTACAGGTCTTCACGAAAACGGCCGGCCGCCACCTCACCCGCCAGGTCACGGTTGGTGGTCGCCAGCACGCGGATATCCAGGCTGATCGGCTTGCGCCCACCTACCCGCTCCACTTCGCGCTCCTGCAGCACACGCAGGAGCTTGGCCTGCAAGGCCATGGGCATTTCCGAGATTTCGTCCAGCAGCAAGGTCCCGCCCTCGGCCTGCTCGAACTTGCCAGCCTGGGCAGCGATGGCGCCGGTGAACGCGCCCTTCTCGTGGCCGAACAGGGTGGCTTCGAGCATGTTGTCGGGGATCGCCGCGCAGTTGATCGCCACGAATGGCTGCGCTGCCCGTGGCGATTGCTGATGAATGTACCGCGCCAGCACTTCCTTCCCGGTACCGGACTCCCCGGAAATCAGCACGGTCGAATCACTGCGCGCCACCCGCGCGGCCAGCTCCAGCAACTGTCGGCTGGCCGGCTCGCAGGCTACCGGGCCCTCTTCACCCGTCACCCGCCCGGCGGCATGCCGCTCGACGAGGCTGAGCAGCGCCTTGGGCTCGAACGGCTTGACCAGGTAATCGGCAGCGCCCTGGCGCATGGCCTCGACCGCACGCTCGACGGCGGCGTGCGCGGTCATCAACAGCACTGGCAGCTGTGGTCGCTGGCGGCGCAACTGGCTGAGCAACTGGTGCCCGTCCATACCGGGCATGTTCACATCACTGACCACCAGGCTGAAGGTGTCATCCTGCACCGCCTCCAGCGCTTCTTCGGCGGAGCCAACGGCCCGGTAGGCAAAGCCGCCGATTTCCAGGGTGTCGCCCAGCGCCTGGCGCAGTACCCGGTCGTCCTCGACCAACAGCACATTGATTGCCATTACGCGTCCTCCGCCAGTTGCCCATCGATCAGCGGCAGCTCCACCCGTACACAAGTGCCTCGACCCACTTTCGAACGCAGGCTGACCACGCCTTGGTGCGCACGCACCACAGCCTGGACCACGGCCAGACCCAGGCCGGTGCCCGTGGCCTTGGTGGTCAGGAACGGCTCGCCCAGCCGCGCCAACAACTCGGCGTCGATACCGCTACCAGCATCACTCACGCACAGGTGCAAGGTGCGCTCGCGGCGGAACAGGTGCACTTTCAAGCGCGCCGAGCCATCGCTGGCTTGCAGGGCATTCTCGATCAGGTTGAGCAAGGCGCCGACCAGGGTGTCGCGGTTGCACAGCAGTTCACCCAGATGGCTGTCGCACTGCCAGCGCACGGCATGCCCTTGCACATGAGCCTGCGCAGCCTGCTGCAGGGCCTGGAACAAGGCTTTTGGGGTAACTCGGTCACCCAGTGGCAACTCACCACGGGCGAACACCAGCATGTCACGCACCTGGTGCTCCAGTTCGTGCAGACGCTCCTTCAGGGTGCCAGCGAAGCGTTGGCGGGTTTCTGCGCTCAGTGGTTGTTCGCTGTCGGCCAGGTGGCTGGCGTAGAGCATGGCGGCCGACAACGGTGTACGGATCTGATGCGCCAGCGAAGCGACCATGCGGCCCAATGACGACAGGCGCTCGTGGCGCGCCAGCTGGTCCTGCAGGCGACGGGTTTCAGTCAGGTCGTTGAGCAGCACCAGTTGGCCGGGTTCGGCATCCAGCGAACGGGTGGCGATCGACAGGCGGCGACCATCGCGCAGCGAGACCTCATGACCGTCATCCTTGCGCGGCGCAAAGCTGCGGGCAATCACCAGGCGCCAAAGCTCACCGATCAGCGGCTCGCCGAGCAGTTCGCAGGCAGCCGGGTTGGCTTCGCGCACGAGGCCTTGGCCATCGATCACAATCACGCCGCCAGGCAACAGGTCCAGCAGGTTTTGCAGGCGGTTGGCCAGTCGCTCCTTTTCGCTGAGTTCGTCGATGCGCTGGGCGCTGACCACGGCCAACTCGCCCTTGAGTTCACTGACCCGGGCTTCAAGCAGGCTGTAGGACTGGCTCAGTTGGCTGGACACCTGGTTGAACAGGGCGAAGGCGTGCTCGATACCCTGACGGCTGTCCTGCTCGACCGGGGTATGCCCCTGCTGATCGGGGGCTCGGGATAGGTGGGCGACCTGGGGCATCGTGCTCTCTCGCGTGGCTGACCGTCATAAAAACGGTGTGATGCCAGCGGTGTAGCAATAGACGTGCCGGAGATAGGGATTTGGGTTGGATGTGGGATTGGGTCAGGGCGGAGAAGGGTTCGCCGTGCGTTTTGTTGCGCCTGGGAGATCGCGCGCCGCGCGGGCGGCGCTCGATCCCCGCCCAAACGCAAATCCCCAGGCGAACACCCCGCCCAAACATCAATCCTCCGCCTGCTCCTCACCGCCTTGGCGGCTCATGCCGTACTTGCGCATTTTCTCCACCAGGGTGGTACGGCGAATACGCAAACGTTCAGCCGCGCGCGCAACAATACCATTGGCATCATCCAGCGCCTGCTGGATCAGCCCCTGCTCCAGGCTACCCAAGTAGTCCTTAAGATCGAGGCCTTCCGGTGGCAGCATGGCATGGCTGCTGAAGTCGGGCGCGTGACCGTTGATCGCCACCCGCTCCTCCAGGTCGCTGCGCAGGCTGTCCACCATCTGCTCGTCTTCGTCATCGACGTAGCGGAATTTCTTCGGCAGCTCGGACACACCGATCACCCCGTACGGGTGCATGATCGCCATGCGTTCGACCAGGTTGGCCAGCTCGCGCACATTGCCCGGCCAGCCGTGGCGGCACAGGGACATGATCGACGCCGAGTTGAAGCGGATGGAGCCGCGCTTCTCGTGCTCCATGCGCGAGATGAGCTCGTTCATCAGCAGCGGAATATCTTCTACCCGCTCACGCAGTGGCGCCATCTCGATGGGGAACACGTTCAGGCGGTAGTACAGGTCTTCGCGGAAGGTGCCGTCCTCGATCATGGTCTCGAGGTTCTTGTGGGTCGCCGCAATGATGCGCACGTCGATGCTCTGGGTCTTGTTGCTACCGACGCGCTCGAAAGTGCGCTCCTGCAGCACGCGCAGCAGCTTGACCTGCATCGGCAACGGCATGTCGCCAATTTCGTCGAGGAACAGGGTGCCGCCGTTGGCCAGCTCGAAACGCCCGGCACGGCTGGTGATCGCCCCGGTAAAGGCGCCTTTCTCATGGCCGAACAGTTCGCTTTCCAGCAGCTCGGCCGGGATTGCACCGCAGTTGACCGGCACGAACGGCGCTTCACGGCGCTTGGAGTGGTAGTGCAGGTTACGCGCCACCACTTCCTTGCCGGTGCCCGATTCACCCAGGATCAGCACGCTGGCGTCGGTATCGGCCACCTGCTGCATCATCTGCCGCACATGCTGGATGGCCCGGCTGGTGCCGACCAGGCTGCGGAACAGGTTGGGCTCGCGCTGGCGACCGCGCTCACGCGCCTGGTCGTACATTTCGCGGTAAACCTGGGCACGGTGCAGCGAATCCAGCAGTTGGCTGTAGCTTGGCGGCATTTCCAGATTGGAGAGCACCCGGCGGCGAAGGTCTTCCGGCAGTTCGGCAGAAGAAATTTCACCTAAAAGCAGAACCGGAAGGAACTCATCCCAGGTAGCCACTGTCTTAAGCAGCCCAAGAAGGTTGCCCGGAGCATTTACGGTGCCGATGAGCACGCACAGCACTTCGCGGCTCGAGGACAATGGCTCGACCGCCTGCTGCCAGTCATTGCTGGCACATGCGAGGTTTTCTTCGCCGAGGAAGTTCAGCACCACCGCAAGGTCGCGGCGGCGCGCGCTGTCGTCATCGATCAGCAGAATCTTGGTTTCACGCCACATGCAATAGCAACTTCCCTAGTCATATCGGCGCCCTGCAGGGGCGTGCTCGACATCATTCCGACTGAATGGTCAGTGTTCGGACGTCTGAAATTCGAAAACAGCCACTAGTAAAGTCAAAAAGGCTCATGTAGTCAAATTTATGGCGCACATAAATTTACAAATGAGCTGCCGACTGACAGTGATGGTATACCATGACAGCGGCTTGAGCTTAGCGCGACAGGCGAATTCTCTCACGAAATTGAGGCACCTGCCGCCCCGATACCCCGGCAGCGGACACCGCTCACAAAAAAAACCGACCGAACGGTGACGCAGATCAATTCAGTCGAGCTCGCTCAACCGGAGAGCTCGATGCACTCAAGCACCGGGGCTAGAAAAGAGATTGTAGATCTTGGCCTGGCTGGCTGACTTCCGGAACTCGGATACTTCCCTGGCGATTGCCTGGCGGGCCTGACTGGCATCCGCAACCAGTGAGCGGTAAATTTCCAACAGCGCTTCCAGATCTGCTTGCACCTGCGCACGGTCTAGACTTGGCTCGCTCAACACGGCCTCGACACATGCCCGGCACTCGATATCCAGCACGCTTACGGCCTCCCAGTCTTCCCTGGCCAACGCATCAGCCAACGCAACGCGAGAAGCGTTAACGCGCTGCGAAACCGAGATCGCACCCTCAGCCCCCACCTGCGCGGAGGCACCTGAGACCTGGGTATCTGCGCCCCCGTCATTCTGACTCATGACACCTCCGCTGCCTGCTGAGCGATACCATCCCAACCGATCTTCAGCTCTAGCAGTACCCTGGTCACCTCATCCAGAATCCGGGGGTCGCTGGAGCGATTTGCCTCAACCAGACGACGCATCATGAAATCATAGAGGCGCGCATAATCCATCGCCAACTGCCCACCCTGCTGGAAATCAAGGCTTTCGCGCAGCCCGGCGACGATCCCCATGGCCTTGGTAATCAGCTTGGCTTTTTCCAGGTGCTCCCCCCGCTCCATGCTTCCACGCGCCTGAGCGATACGGCTCAAGCCGCCTTCCATCAGCAACTGGATCAACCGATGTGGCGAAGCGCCGTGGATTTCCGACTGGGTGTTCACATTCTGGTATTGCCGAAGCGCGGCCATACGGTTCATTACGCTGCCCCTATCAAATATTTTTGGCGATGATCGCCATTGAAAAGTGTATCGGCCCAAGGGCGCCGTTCTTTAACCCCAGGGCCGCAGCGACCTACGAATCCTCAGAGCTGGCGTTGTTCAACGCGTTCAAGGTCGTCATCACGCTACTGCTCGTCGATTTGAGCTGTGCGATCAACGTATCCATCGCGTTGTACTTGGAGTACATCGTCGCTTCGTATTTAGTGATACGGCGATCAAGTGCGGTCTGCTGCTCAGCCAGATCAGACAGCGTGTCGTTCAACGTGTCAGTGCGCTTGTCCAGCAAACCGTCATCAGCAACGTACAGATCCAGCGCCGAGGACATACGGGTCAGCAGGCCACCCGACCCCGTGAAGAATCCCTCCACCGAGGCAGCGTTTGTTTCCAGCGCAGCGTCGAGCTTGTCCTCATCGACGGCTAGAGTTCCGTCGTTCTGGGTCGAAACGCCCAGCTGCGACAGCAACTTGATCGTTCCGCCATCGGTTGAGCTGCTGATCAACTGATTGCGCAGGCCGCTTACAATATTACGGACCGACGAGTCACTGGTCAGCGCCGCAGCCGAGGTTGTCGCATTACCATCGTCATCCGTGGTGGAGGTCACCTTGGTCAACGATTTGATCGACGCCATCAGGGTGTTGTAGGCATCCACGAAGGTGTTGATGGACTCCTTCAAACCGTCGGTGTTGGTATCGACCGTGATCGTGGCTTTTGTATCATCTTCCAGCAAGGTGAACTCGACGCCACTGATTGCCGTCGTGATCTCGTTGGTGGCACTTTTCATCGACAGACCGTCGATGGTGTAGACCGCATCAGCAGCAGGGGCGACAACAAAACCGCCGACATCGTCAGAGGCCTGGGTACCTGAACCATCGATCGTCAGCGCCTTCAACGCATCGGTGCTGGAGGTAATACTGATGTCAGTGCCTTCACCTGTTTTGGTGGAGCTCAGCACCAGTCGCTGGCCTTCCGAGTCGGAAATGATGTTGGCCGTGATACCGCTGGATTTCAGCTGGGTGTTGATGCTGTCCCGAATATCCGACAGCGAGGCCCCAGCGGCCACCTTGATGGTGGTTGCGGCGCCAGACCCCTGCTTGACGCTTAGGGTCCCAGCCTCGAACGTAGTGCCGGTATCGATGTAACGCGTGGCAACCTTCGAGCTGGTGGCGATCGAAGTCGTCTTGATAACGTAAGTACCCGTGGCAGCACCGGCACCCACCTTGGCTGTCAACGCCTCTTCATTGGACGATTTGGCGGTCAACCCTGTGAACGAGCTGTTTTCGCTCAAGTCTTCCATGGCGGTCTGGAATTTTGACAGCGCGCTTTTCAGCGTTCCGATAGCCGACAGCGTCGTGCTGGCTGACGTAGTCGCCTTATCGATCTGGCTTTGCTTTGGCGCTTTTTGCGCGCTGACCAAGGCCGATACGATCGTGTCGATGTCGTACCCCGACCCGACTCCATTAATGGAAGTGCCCATTATTCAGACTCCCTTAAAATTTGACGCTCAACGCTGTGCAGCAGCGGATTTCCGACACCTTTGGAAGTAGGCATACAAAATCCGCGCCACGTCCTCAGGCCTCGACGTTCAGCAGCAGCCCATCGGCATCTTTCAGGTTTTGCGCCAGCTTAAGCGCAACCTCCGAAGGAATCTGCCGAATGACCTCACCGGTTTCGCTCGCAATGACTTTGACCACGGTCTGCCCGGAGCCTTCGTCAATGGAAAAATCGAGATTGCGGTGCGAGGCCTGCGCCAGGGAACGAAGCCCTTCTACCGCCTGGTTCAACGCGTCTGCCGAATATGCAGTTGCGTCGCTTTGCGTTGCTGCAGGTGCGCTTGCAGCGGCCTGCCGACCGGCTACGGAGCCGACCGTTGGAGCGCTGGCGGCATTGCCTGCGGCAGCGTTCACATTGAGATTCACGTCCATAGACCACACCTCTCAAGCGAAAAGCAAGAAAGGGCGCGATGCGCCCCTTCTCAACTATCGGCCGTCAGGCCAACCTTATTGCAGCAGCTTCAGTACGGCGGAAGGCAGCTGGTTGGCCTGGGCCAGTACTGCAGTGGCCGCGGACTGCAGGGTTTGCTGCTTGGTCATCTCGGCGGTTTCTGCCGCGAAGTCCACGTCCTGAATGGTCGACAGTGCCGCGGTGGCGCTTTCGGCAACGTTCTGCAGGTTGGTGATGGTGCTGTCCAGACGGTTCTGGATGGCACCCAGAGCGGAACGCTGAGTGTCGATCTGCTTCAGGGCACCGTCGATGACCTGGGTGGCGATCTGAGCGGAAGCTGCATCGGAGATGTTCAGCTTCTGCACGGTCGAAGAACCGGTGCTCGCGGTGGTGATGGCGGCTACGGCGGTAGAACCACCGATTGCGCTTACCGAAGCAATGTCATCACCCGAAGTCAGGATGATACCGGTGCCGGCCGAGTTCATAACAGCAGTTACGCCGCTGATGTTGGTGTTGATGGCGCTAACCACGTCGGACAGCGACGAGTTGGAAGCGATCTCGACGTCCACACCACCAATGGTGAGGGTACCGCCAGCGGTGATAACGTCACCTTTGGCAGCGACAACCGAGTTAACCGACAGGGTGGCCAGCGACGCAGTACCTTTCAGGGCGCTAGCCCCCATGTCGCTCAGGGTGAAGCTGACAGTTTCGTTGGCGTTGGCGCCTACCTGGAAGGTCAGGGTACCGGCGTTGCCAGCAGTACCGTCCAGCAGGTTGATACCCGAAGTACCGCCACCGAAGGTGGTGGTCTTGGAGATACGAGTCAGTTCGGCGGTCAGCGACTTGAACTCTTGGTTCAGTGCACCTTGGTCTTCAGCACTGTTGGAGCCGTTAGCCGACTGCAGGGACAGTTCACGCATACGCTGCAGGATGCTGGTCGACTCTTGCAGAGCACCTTCAGCAGCAGTAGCGATGGAGTTGGCATCCTGGGCGTTCTTGATGGCGACGTTCAAGCCGTTGGTCTGACTAGTCAGGCGGTTGGAAATCTGGGAGCCCGCTGCGTCGTCCTTGGCACTGTTGATACGCAGACCAGTCGACAGACGGGTCATCGAGGTAGTCAGAGAGTCGGACGCTTTGGTCAGGTTCTTTTGAACCGACAGGGAGGCGATGTTGGTGTTGACGGTAAGAGCCATGACAAGATCCTTGCATTTGGGCTAACGGGGTGGAGTTCTAAAGCGGTGTGGTTGCCGTTCAACGCACCCCGCAGAACCTTCACTAGGGTTATCGTCGTCATGGCCAGTGGCTTTAATTTTTTTTTTCGCCTTTCTGCGCCATCCACTCGACAAGGCTGATTTCCCCACTGTCGCCACAGCGTGGCCCTCTTCTTGCTTTACACCAGGATTAGTCAAAACACCGACACCCGCCCAGGATCCCGGAAGCCCATGCAATCAGAATACGCAGCGGTCAAGCGCATCGGCAAAGAGCTGCAGCTCGCTGAGAAGAAGCAAGATTTCACAGCGCAGATTCGACTCTATCAACAGTTGTTGCACATCACGCCGAATCTGGCCGAAGGTCATGCCCAACTGGCCCATCTCTATTTCGAGCAGGGCAACGAGGCGGATGCGGCACCTCACGTTAAGCAGGCGTTGCAGCAGGCACCGAGTGAGGGAGTGGATAAAACCCTCTTCCCACACCTGTATGAAAGTGCCCAGTTCAAGGCAGATGTGGCACTGGCACGCCGTTGGTATGAGGCCCACCGCACCTTGCGCCGCTTCAAGCTGCTGTATCAGGCACTGGAGAGCAGTGCCAGAACCAGCGAACTGGAGTTGCTGCTGGTCGATGCCCTAGAGCGCTTCACCCATCCGAAGGAGCAATCGCAGACCCTGACGCTGCTGGGCCAGCTCTACTACGGGCAAGCAAAATTCCACGATGCGGTAGGCTGTTATCAACTTGGGCTGGAGATGACACCCGACAACACCACGCAACTGCTCAATCTTGCGGTGACCCTTGAACAGCTAGGCAGATACGCCGAGTCTCTGCCCTACTACAAGCGCCTGCTGGCCCTTGAGCCTGAACATGCCTCAGCGCACAACAACATCGCAATCAACCTGCTCAAACTCGGCGAGTTCGAAGCCGGATGGGAGTACTACGAATGGCGCTGGCCAGCCGTGCAGCCCGAGCACTACCATGAGTTCGCCATCCCGCGCTGGACAGGCGAACCATTGAACGGCAAGACGCTGCTGGCCTGGGCCGAACAGGGTATTGGCGATCACATTATGTTCGCCAGCATGCTCAGCGAGCTGCACCAGGTGGCCGAGCACCTGCACTACGAGATCTATGCCAGGCTCGACACACTGTTCAAACGCAGCTTCCCCAACATCAACTTTGTGCGCCGGGAACAACAGGGTGAACAGGACCTGGCGGGCAAGAAGATATTCCAGCAAAGCTGGCCGAAGAGCGATTACCAGATTCCGATCGGCAGCTTGCCATCCATCTTCCGCAAGTCGCTGGACAGCTTCCCCCGACAGCAGAGCTACCTGAAAGCAGACCCTCAAGAGACACAAATGCTTCGGGATGACTATCGCAAGCTGTTCCCCGGCAAGCGCCTGATTGGGGTTTCGTGGCGCGGCGGGAAAACGCTGTTCACTGAGATGCAAAGCCGATTGATTGCATTCAAACATCTGGCCCAATTGGCTGCATGCACGGATGTGCAACTGATTGACCTGCAGTACGACACCTGCGCATCCGAACGCGAGGAGGCAGCACGACACGGTGTCCCGTTACACCATGATCCTCGCATCGACGCCCGCCTTGACATGGACAAGCAAGCCTCGCAGATCAGCGCATTGGATGCCGTGGTGAGTATCGACAACACCACCGTCCACTTAGCTGGCGCCCTCGGCGTGCGCACCTTCGTCTTGCTCCCCACCAACCCGAGCTGGCGCTGGGGCATCAAGCCGGGTCGCAGCTACTGGTACCCCAGCGTGGAGATGATTCGTAACCGTGAATTGCTGGACTGGGAAGCGGCCATCGCCGAAGTGGTACGAATGCTCAAGGCTGAGCACATCATCGCCTGACGATCGGCGATTAAACGGCCCCCGCCTACGGGGGCCGCTTACTACCTGTCAGTCCAGACGTTTGAAGACGCAGAACCCGCGGTTGATCACACCGTCGTCCTGCAGCCTGCCCTTGTAGAGCAGGAAAAAGCCTTGCTCGTAGAACGCAGCCATATTGGTAAAGAATTGGGCATCGTTGCGCACCAGATCGTTGCTCTCGATCACCACGATACCGCCAGGCTCCAGCATGTCCTTCAGGTCAGCCACATAGCTAGCCATAGGCTTACCGATCCACACGTGTACGGCAAACGAGAAAATCAGGTCGAACTTGCCTGGGTTACTGTTACGGTAGTCTTCAAACGAAGCGGTCAGGAACTCGCAATTATCCGCGGCGTGATAGCTCGCCAGGCGCTGACCGATCTGCACCAGCGATTCATTGATGTCGAACCCGACATAGCTGCCGACACTTTTTGATACTTCGATCCCGAAACAACCAATGTTGCAACCAATATCAAGCACCCGGGCCTGCGGGCTCAGCCAGCGACTGAGGGCATACTTTTCGACACGATGAAGTGTCGGCCGCTGCCCCGGCATGCTCCAGCCTTCATGCCCCTGATAGAGCTCCCGCTTACGACCAAATTGCTGAGCTTGGGCAAAGAAGATCGCATAGACCTCAAGCAAACACGCCAGCCATTTATCATCTTTTACTGGCACGCCCGGTGTAGCGAAGTAGCACAATACCTTGGCACCATCGCCGACAGCGAGCGTTTCGCGCACAGCGTACTCGGCAAATACTTCGATCACATCAGCACTGTTGGGCGTCACCGCTCGACGGAACAATACGGGTACATGCTTACCCTGATAGTGTACATAACCGGTGTAATACCAGTACCCGACCCGCGCCTTTGGGATGTGCTCGTAACCTTGTGGATACACCACTTCCGCGCCCGCCTCATAGAACGCAGGTGCGACAGCCTGAGCAACATCATCGAAGTCGAACTGCAGCGAAAGATTCAGCGTGCCCGGTTCAATGCGCGACCAACCACAATGCGCCAATATACCGTCGACGCGTTCTGGATTAAGTTCCAGCAGTTCACGCTCGCCAGGTGGGCCTTCGGCCGACTTACTGGAACGAGAGAACACCACGGCACTACCGCAATAATATTCACTGCCCGCACTGCGCTTGTTCAGCAGCATTTCCAACTGCGCACTCACAGCACTGATATCGCCTTTGGGTTGATAAGCCGACAGGCTACCAATCCAGTGGTAAGCCTCGTCCAGATCACCGGCATACAGGGCCAGAGTCGCCAGAGAACGGCGAGCGGGAGCATGGCGCGGCTCAAAAGCAACAGTGGTCAAGAAGCAGTCACGAGCCGCAGCATGCTCACCACGACGGTTCAGCAATTGCCCCCAGAAGAAATTGGCCGCCATGTCCTGCGGCGCACCCTCCCAGGCCTCTCGCAGATAAGGCTCGGCCAGGAAGTCATGCCCTTGCTGAAGAAGCGCCGAACCCAGCGCAACCTTCACCGCCAAATCGTCAGGCTGCTGATCAGCCAATACGCGGTATTGTGCAATCGCTTCATCGACGTAGCCGTCACCATGCATCTTTTGCGCATGGGCGAAGCTCGCCTCATAAGCGGACGATGGATTCCCAGTCATTTAAAACCTCGGCAAGAATGGCTGAAGCGAGGATACTTGGCCCTCGCATGCATGTGCTTAACTGTTCGCATCTCTACTGAAAGACGCATTGTTGACAGCTAACCCGTTATTGCAAAAAGAGGGCCAAACCAAGCTGAGCGCAATAAAGAAGTGCCGCCTACAGGCAAGTTACAGCCGAAAAAAAACCGCTCGGCTGAGCGGTTTTTCCATGCGCACGGGAACGCTCAGCCACGACGCTCGATAATGGCCGACCCCCACGACAGCCCCACGCCAAACCCACTGATCGCTACGCGATTCCAGCTCGAGTCGAACATGTGCTTTTCCAGCAGCAAGGCAATGCTCGAGGACACGGTATTCCCGGTCTCGACCATATCCTTGACGAACTTCTCCGGCTGCTCTTCGTCGAAGCGCCGCGCCACGGCATCAACAATAGCCGCACTGCCTTGGTGGATGCAGAAGGCATCGATATCGCTGGCCTGCAGATTAGAGTCGCCCAGCAGCTCCTGCAAATGCGCCGGAACTTTGACCAATGCAAAGTTGAATACCTGGCGGCCATTCATGAAGAAGGTGCCATCGGAAACCTTGAGATGCGGAGCCCCGGAGCCATCAGTGCCGAATTTCGACTTGCCGAGTACCCAGGCAGGGTCTTCGCCCATCCAGGTGGCTGTGGCGGCATCGCCAAACAGCATGGTGGTATTGCGGTCTTCAGGGTCGACAATCTTCGAATAAGGGTCAGCCGTGATCAGCAAGCCGTTCTTCAGGCCCGCCGCCTCCATGAAACCCTTCATCGCATACAGGCCGTAAACGTAGCCCGAGCAACCCAGCGAGATGTCGAATGCCGCAATGGTCGTAGGCAAGCCAAGCTTGCTTTGCACAATTGCAGAGGTGTGTGGCAGCCCCTCTTCATCGCCGTTCTGGGTAACGACGATCAGCGCATCGATAGAATCCGGGTTCAACTGCGGGTTATTCGCGAACAGGTTTTTGACTGCCTCGACACACAGGTCGGAGGTTTCCTGGTCATCATCCTTGCGCGGCAGGAAAGCCGAGCCGATCTTGCCTAGGATGAAGGCATCATCCTTGCCGAATTTTGCACCTTGGGCGTAATTATCAAGGCCGGCTGAGGGCACGTAGCTCGCTATGCTTTTAATGCCAATCATTCTGGCTTCCCAATACTGAATAGCTGATGATCACCGCTCGCCTGAACCGAGGGGTGCCTGAAAAACTGGCCACATTAACCGGGGCTGGCACAAGCCACAATACACCCGCAGCCTGAGCCAGCCTGCACGTTACAGTGAAGATGCGCGTTTTGACCCGTGGGTCACAACTGAAAATGGGACGTCACATCCGAACACTAAGATACAAAAAAGCCGAATCGAGCGCTGCTTTTAAATGAAAAAGGCAGCGACTCGACCCGGCCCTGATGGTTAGAGCTTGTCGAACAGGCTGAGTTGCGAGATGCGTGAAAACGCAAGCTGAGCGGCTTGCAGCATGGTTTGCTGCAAGGTCAGCTGAACGCTGGCTTCAGCCATGTCGGTGTCTGCGATGGTCGATTGGGTAGCGGCGTTGACCAGGCCCAGGCTGGAATTTTCAGTCGACTGGATTTCCAGGGCATTGCCACGTGCACCGATCGAGCCACGGACGATGTCGATCTGATCGCTTGCCGAGTCGAGGTTGCCGATAGCAGACGCCACCGCATTGGTGATGGACAACGAGGTAGCGCCATCGGATGTGGGTGTGTTCAGCGCATTCTTCAATGTGGCGAGGGTATTGAGAACGTTCTGGTTCTCGTGCGAATCAGCCGAAATATTGAACTGGTCGCCTGCCGCCGGCGTACCCGCCACATTCAACGTAACCCCCGCGACCGTAACCGTGGAACCGGTCAACGTGCCTTGACCGATGACCTTGCTGGACTCGCTAAGCGGTGCAGCATAGACCTCATAGGCCGTGTCACTGGTGAACTTGATGACCGCCCCGCCATCAGGGAAACCCGCCGCGTATGCCTGGGCATCGGTCACGCTGCCACCGGTAACCTGCGCGGTCGAAGTATTGCTCGGCAGGCGCGAGGACGTGATGCTGTCCGGGACACTGGACAGATTGAAGCTGTACTGGCTGACCAGGTTATCGGCATCTGCCGCCTGCTCTTCATCCAGCGTCACGTTAACCGCGTATTCCACACCGCGGAAGGTGAACGCTGTACCCGCCTCGTCATCCGGGTCAATGATGCCGCCCGTGCTGGTCTCGGAGGTGACATCATTACCTGCCCCATCGGTCACGGTAAACTCGGTGCTGCTGGTGAACGTGACGGTGTAGGGCTCACCCGATGTAAAGGTGCTGTTGTAGCTGCGCGCCGAGGTCAAGGTGCCCGCAGACAGCGTCAGCACGCCGCTGTCTGGAGCAGGCGTGACTTGTGCCGTCTGGGTGCGGGAAACATTGGTGGCCTGCTCGAAGATGCTGTAGCCGGTGTCATTGGTAGCAATGCTCAGGGTGTCGGAGACTTGCAGGCTGAGCTGTGTCTGATCCCCCTGATAGGTATAGGTGCCGTCGCTGTTGCGTACATAAGGCTGAGTCGTGCTCTTGGACCCGGCAAAGATGTAATTGCCGTTGGAGTCCTTACTGTTGAGCAAGCTGAAGACCGTGTCTTCGATCTGGCCAATCTCCCCGGCGATGGATGCCCGGTCTTCATCGGACAACCCACCACTGCCTGCACGCAACGCCAACTCACGCGCGCGCTGCAACGAGTCGGTCACACTGCTCAGAATCGACTCTTCGTTGTTCAACGCGTTGTTGATGGTGGTGATATTGCCGCTGTACTGATCTAGCATGGCGCTCTGCTGCTGCAGCTTGAGCAGCTTGGCAGCGCCGACGGGGTCATCCGCTGCGGTCTGGATACGCGTCCCCGACGAAATCTGCTCCTGGGTCTTGGTGACCGAGGCAAACGCCTTGGAGTAGCTGGTCGTGCTGTTGGCAAAGTACTGGCCAGTAGAAATACGCATGATCGCCCTCCTTACAGACTGCTGATCAGAGTTTGGAAAATTTGCTGCGCCGCTTTGATGATCTGCGACGAGGCGGTGTAGTACTGCTGGAACTTGACCAGACCGGCGGCCTCTTCATCCAGGCTCACGCCGGATAACGAATCACGGCTGTCAGTGGCAGACGTCAGTACCGCAGTGGTTGCCGTGGAATCAATCGATGCCTGGCTGGACAACGCCCCGACGCCCTCTACCAGCGTTGCATAGACACTCGTGATACTCATGCCGGTGTTCGTGCCGCCGACGCCGACGGTATTCGAGGTTTGCAGCGCCAGCACACTCTGGGCGTTGCGATTGTCAGTGGTGCCGGCACTGTTGAAGGACACGCTGTAGGTATCATTGGTCGCAGGCGACCCGCTCACCGTCATTTCGAAGCTATAGGTCATGGCGTTGCCGTCGGCATCGGTCATGGCGTTGCCGTCATCATCGAGCATCGGGACGGTGATGCTGAGGGTATTGTCCTGGTTCGGCACGATGGTCCCGCTGCCAATACTCACACCCTGGGCGTTATAGACGGTATAGCCTTGGGTGCCGGCGCTGGCGCTGCCAAACACCAGTTTTACGGGGCTGGCATTTTCGATACCGCTTTGCTGCTGCGCCAGCTCAGTGCCACCGTAGATGTCCAGCTCGCTGGTCAGGTTCGGCAGGCTGAACGTTCCGGTGCCACTGTTGCTCGACCCCGCCACACCACCCAGCGCGCCGGCGAAGGCCAGCTTGTTGTAGTCCGTCATGACCGTGGCGATGTTGGTGGCACCGGTCTTGGTGGGAATCACCTTGAAGCTGTCACCCTGCGCCAGGCCGCCGCCATTGAGTGCCAAGCTGAAACCATCGATGACCGGCGCCGGGTCATCATCAAGGCTGAACGACCCCATGCTGGTGCCGTCCGAGCGCGTCACCGTGTAGTCTGTGTCGCTGGTGAATTTGACCTCGTAGTTGTACGCCGTCAGCACACTGGAGTCTTCGATGGTGACGTCCAGGTTGCCAGAACCTGCGCTGTTGCTGGCCGAGGCCAGGCTCCGCTGACTGATCGCGGCGGCGCTGTTGATGCTGGAAAACAACATCGAGCCAAAATCACCATTCAGGTCCAGCCCCTGGCCCAGCTGGCTGTTGACAGTATCACTGACCACAATGGCCATGCGCCCCAGCTCGTTGAGCGCAGGGTTGAGCACGTCCTCGCGATAGCGCAGCAGACCGCCGATCTCCCCCCCGCTGGCAACCGACGTCACGTCAGTGCTGTAGTTCTGATAGTGGATGACAAGGCTGTACTGGGAGGGATCAGTGGTGCTCGCCTGGGCCGACAGGGCATTTGAAGTATTACCCGTCACCAACGCTTGGCCGGTACCCAGGAAAACGTCATAGCTGCCATTGGTCTCTTGTACGGTGACGCCAACCAGCTCGTTCAGTTGGCGGACGGCCTCGTCACGCGCATCCAGCAAGCTGTTCGGCTGCGTGCCATTGGCCGAGAGGGCAACGATCTGCTGGTTGAGTTTTGCAATCGACGAGGTAATTGAATTGACCTGCCCCGTCAAAGTGGTCAACTGCCCATTGATGCTGCTGTTCTGCTGAGTCATCTGCGAAGCGATCGAATTGAATCGATTGCTCAGGGTTTGTGCCGAGGTCATCAACAGCTGGCGCGATGCGGTGTCGCTTGGCGCTGAGGACGCAGTCTGCAAGGCACTGAAGAAGGACGAGAGCACACTGGTAATGCCGGTGGTGCTGTCCGAAAGCAAGGAATCAAGCGAGGAGACCTGCGAGGCGTAGGTGCTGGCCTCCGAACTGAGCGAAGTGCTGGAGTTGACCTGTCGCTGCAGGAACTCGCTGTAGATGCGGCGGACCTCCGACAGCGTGGTGCCACTTCCGACATAACCGGCCCCACCAATGCTTTGCAAGGCCCCTGCCGAATTCACCGTTTGCTGGCGCGAATAACCCGACGTCGCCACGTTGGTGATGTTGTTACCGGTAGTCGCCAATGCACTTTGGCTGACCGACAAGCCGGAAAGCCCTATAGAGATCAGATTCGACATACTTCAAGCCTTATAAAGTCGTTTGATTGCCGTTGGCTGCAAATTGCTGGTATTTGTCGAGCTGCCGGGCGATGGCGGTAATCTTCCGCGCATAGTTCGGATCGGTGGCGTAGCCAGCCTTCTGCAACTCACTGGCAAACTGTTCCGGGTTATCGGCAGACTTCACCACATCTTGATAGCGATCGTTGTTCAGCAACAGGCTGGCCAGGTCATGGAAACTTTCGCTGTAGGAGCCATAGGCACGGAATGCCGCTGACTCCTTGACCATCTGGCCATCGCGAAACTCGCTGGTGACTGCCCTGGCCTGGTCACCCTGCCAGCTACCCGTGGCCTTGATATTGAAGAGGTTGTAGCTGCTGCTGCCATTTCCCTGGCGCAAGATCGACTTGCCCCAGCCTGTCTCCAGGGCTGCCTGGGCCACCAGCATTTTGGGGTCGACGCCTATACGCTGTGCAGCATCCTGGGCCATGGGCAGCAAGGTGGCGACAAACTCGTCAGCGCTGGCGAAGGCGCTTTTGCCAGGTGCCAGCGGCACTTGCACGGTACTGCGCTGACCGCCCGCCAAAAGCTCCGCAAAGGCCGGCGAGCGAGTCCAGTCACCGTATCCGCCATCACCCCCCGCAATGGCCGTCGCAGTACCGCCGGCACGACGCAGGCTTTCGGCTGGCGCACTGGCTCCAGCCCCCGGCACGATCCCGGCCAGCAGACGGTCAGCGAGTTTGCCCGGCAGTGAAAGACGTCGTTGGTTAAGCATGGCCACGTCACTGCGAGGTTCAGCCGAGGCCTGCCCTTCCACTGCTGTATCGCGCACCGCACCAAGGGCATGTCCGCCAGCGGCCGGGCGATTGAACGGGTTGGCGCCTGGCCGCGCTGATGTGCCTTTGGACAATTGGCGCATCAGGACATCCTGCAGGCCGATCCCTCCACCTTGCTTGGACAAACTGACCGACAACTGCTGGTCATACATTTCCTGGTACTGCTTGGTGGTCTCGGTATTGAGCGGATTGTCCTTGGCCAGCACGTTGTTGGCAGCACGCATGGACTTGAGCATCTCACTGACGAACAGCGACTCGAACTCCTGCGCAACCTTGCGCAGGTTGGCTTCGCTATCGCGATCACCCACTTTCAAGGCGTTGAGCCGGTTGAGGTCGGTGTAGGCGCCGGTGTCCACCGTTTTCATGAGCAAGCGCTCCAGTACTGGTCCATGTCACCCGGCCTCAGATCACGATAAGGTCGGCCTGCAAAGCGCCGGCCTGCTTGAGTGCTTCGAGAATTGCCATCAGGTCGCCAGGCGCAGCCCCCACCTGGTTCACTGCCCGGACGATTTCATCCAGGGTGGTACCGGGGCCAAACTTGAACATTGGCTTGGCTTCCTGCTCGGCATTCACGCGCGAGCGCGGTACCACGGCGGTTTGGCCGTTGGAGAACGCCCCTGGCTGGCTGACGATCGGGTCTTCGGTAATGGTCACGGTCAAACTGCCGTGGGTGACCGCAGCCGGTGAAACCTTGACATTCTGGCCAATGACGATGGTGCCAGTGCGCGAGTTGATGATGACCTTGGCCACGGCCTGGCCCGGGTCGATTTCCAGGTTCTCGAGAATCGACAGGTAGTCGACACGCTGACTTGGGTCCATGGGTGCACTGACGCGTACCGAGCCGCCATCCACCGCTTGAGCGACCCCAGGTCCGAGCAAGTCATTGACCTTGTCGACAATACGCTTGGCCGTGGTGAAATCTGGCCGGTTGAGGTTCAGCGTAAGGCTGTTGCCCTGGTTGAAACCGCTCGGCACGGCACGCTCTACGGTTGCGCCGCCCGGAATACGGCCTGCCGAAGGCACGTTGACCGTTATCTTGGAGCCGTCACGCCCCTCGGCATCGAAGCCCCCGACCACCAGGTTACCTTGCGCGATGGCGTAGACGTTGCCATCGATACCTTTGAGCGGGGTCATCAACAGACTGCCGCCACGCAGGCTCTTCGAGTTACCGATCGAAGACACCGTGATGTCCACAACCTGCCCCGGCTTGGCAAACGGCGGCAGATCGGCATGGATCGACACTGCCGCGACGTTCTTGAGCTGCACGGTACCGGTGCCGCTCGGCACCTTGATACCGAACTGCGCCAGCATGTTGTTGAAGGTTTGCAGCGTGAATGGCGTCTGGGTGGTCTGGTCACCCGTACCATTGAGGCCGACCACCAGGCCATAGCCGATCAGCTGGTTGCTGCGCACGCCGGAAATACTGGCGATATCCTTCAGGCGCTCGGCGTGCGCGTCGAACGCGCACAACATCACCGCACAAAGGGCCAGCATGTGTTTGAACTTGAGCATGGCGATACGCACTCAGAAAGGCCAATAAGGGCTCAGGAAGAACCGGTCGAGCCAACCCGGCTGGCTGGCATCGGCAAACGAACCGGTTCCTGAATACGTGATGCGCGCATCCGCCACACGGGTAGAAGACACCGTGTTGTCGGTTGCGATGTCATCGGCCCTGATCAAGCCCGCAATACGCACCAGTTCCTCACCGGTGTTGAGGGTCATCCATTTTTCCCCGCGCACCGAAAGAATCCCGTTGGGCAGTACGTCGGCCACGGTGACGGTAATTGAACCGGTCAGGCTGTTGCCCTGCGCCGCCTTGGCGTCACCTTTGGTGTCACGGGTGCCGCTGTAGGAGGCGTCGAGGCTGAGCGAACCGCTACCAAACGGGCTATTGGTCGACACGCCCCCACCGAACAGCGAGCTCAGGCCCAGGCTGGTATTGCTGTCCTTGCCAACCGAGGAGTTGGCACTTTTGCTGGCCGCCATCTTCTCGTTCAGCGTGATGGTGATGATGTCACCAACACGAAATGCCTTGCGGTCGCTGTACAGGTTCTGGTCGAAACCGGCCTGATAGATCGAGCCATTGTTCGCCGCCGCCGGCAGCGGTGTGCGCGGAAGCACCGGAGCGTAGTAAGGATCGTTGGGCTTGGCCGGGGGCGCTATGCAACCCGCCAACACAGAAGCACCAGCCACGGCGAAAAGGACAGACAAACGGTTCATGACAACGACCTCACGGTGCTACAGCTACTTCAGGGTACTGAATGATTCAGTGGATCAGAGGTTCTGCGTAACGAACGACAGCATCTGGTCGGCGGTAGAAATCACCTTGGAGTTCATCTCGTAAGCACGCTGAGTTGTAATCATGTTGACCAACTCCTCGACCGTGCTGACGTTGGAGTTTTCCAGGGTGTTCTGCAACGTCGTGCCGAAGCCGTTCAGGCCTGGCGTGCTGACGTTTGGCGCACCGCTGGACGCGGTTTCCAGGAACAGGTTGTTGCCAATTGCCTGCAGGCCGGCCGGGTTGATGAAGTCGGCGGTCTGCAGGTTGCCGATCACCTGCGCAGCCGCGTTGCCCGCGGTAGTGATCGAGACAGTACCGTCGGTACCCACGGTAAAGGTCTGCGCGTCTGCGGGCACCACGATGGCAGGCTCCAGCGCCAGGCCATTGGCGGTGACAACCTGGCCGTTGGAGTCCAGGTGGAACGTGCCGTCACGGGTGTAGGATATGGTGCCGTCAGGCTGGATCACCTGGAAAAAACCGCGACCATTGATGGCCATATCCAGAGGCTGGTCGGTGGTCTGCAAGCTGCCGGCGGTGAAGTTTTTCTGCGTGCCGACGATCCGCACACCGGTGCCCAATTGCAGGCCGCTTGGCAGTTCGCTGTCCTGGGTGGACTGCGCACCTGGCTGGCGCTTGATCTGATAAAGGAGGTCCTGGAATTCCGCACGGTCTTTCTTGAAACCCGTGGTGGAAACGTTAGCCAGGTTGTTGGAAATGGTCGTCAGGTTCATGTCCTGAGCGGCCAGGCCGGTCTTGCTGACCCAAAGAGCCGGAAGCATCTGAATTCTCCTTACGCAACAGCCCTGCGGCTGTCAGTGTCGAACAGGGTGTTTAATCGGGGCCGCCTGGGTCACATCTGCAGGACGCGCGCCATGGATTCGTCGTTTTCTTTCGCTGCGGTCATCATTTTGACCTGCAACTCAAACTGCCGGGACAGCGCCATGATGGAGGTCATTTCGTCAACGGCATTGACATTGCTGCCCTCCTGAAAGCCCGACACCACCTTGACCGTGGCATCCGCCGCGGCTGGCTGGCCGTCCCGTGTGCGGATCAAGCCATCCGTACCCTTGGTCAACGAGGCCAAATCCGGTTTGACCATTTTGATACGGTCCACTTCCGCCATTACCGCAGGGCTCTCGCCCAAGGAGCGAATGCTGATGGTGCCGTCCTGGCCGATTTCGACCTTTTCCTCGGGCGGAATGGCGATAGGGCCACCGTTGCCCAGCACAGCCAGACCACTGCCGGTGCGCAACACACCCAGCGCATCGATATTCAGGCTGCCAGTACGGGTGTAGGCCTCGCTGCCATCCGCCGCCTGGACTGCAATCCAGCCATCGCCATCGACCGCGACATCCAGGTCACGGCCTGTCTCGACCAGCGGGCCATGATCGAAATCAGTGGCCGGCCGCTCGGTCATGGCATAAGCGCGCGAAGGCAGGCTCTCGCCGAACACCGGCATTGAGCGCGCCTGCTCAAGGTCGCGCTGAAAGCCCATGGTCGAGACGTTGGCAAGGTTGTTGGCATGAGCTTTTTGTGCCAGCGCATTCTGGCTGGCACCCGTCATGGCCACGTACAGCATCTTGTCCACTAGCACCTCCCTTGACGGACCACTGCCGCCACTTCTAATGGTTTTAGCTTTAGCAAGTCTCGGGCCAAAACCTCACACCTCGTCAAACCCCCGAATTTACGGGAGTTCGACACCCTGGACTCCGCTGGAAGCCAAGAAGGGGCGCCGGCAATTCGGCACCCTCTTGCCGATTGGCGGCAAGGTGTTGACGCTTGAAAGAACGCCGCCTGGCGCTTAGCGGCAGGCGGCGTTACGGAAGGGGCCGGCAAAACGGATGAAATGCTTGCCGGGGTCGACCTGAGTGCAAATGAACACTCCGGTGCTGATGCTTTGGTACTTGTACCAGGGCGCCGGTGCCGCCAGCGGAGCTGCCAGAGGCAACCCGCATAGCAGCGCCAGCACCAGCCCAATAGCACGGCTCATCAGGTCATCTGGAGGATGGTTTGCATCAAGGTGCTTTCGGTGGAAATCGTCTTGGCGTTGGCCTGGTAGTTGCTCTGCGCCTTGATCAGATTGACCAATTCGGAGGTCAGGTCCACGTTCGAGTCTTCCAGGGCACCAGCGGTGATATCACCCATCACACCCGAGTTCGGCGCGCCAATCACCGGCACACCCGAAGCATAGGACTCTTTCCAGCTGGTGCTACCCGACGGGGTCAGGCCCTGATTGTTGGCGAAGTTCGCCAGCGCAACCTGACCGATCACCTTGGACTGGCCGTTACTGTACGTCCCGAACAGATAACCGTCGGCGTCGATCGACAGCGAGGAGAGGCTCCCTGGCGCATAACCATCCACCACCTTGGCGGTCTGTGCCGATGTGGTGTTGTACTGGGTAGTTGCTGCAACATCCAGCAGCATGCCACCGGAGGCCGGCGAAGCACCATTGGCAACCATGTCGCCATCCGCATTCTGATAAGCCGGAACCCAGTTCGTCAGGGTAAGCTTGCCCAGGCTGTCGACCGTAAAGTCGTCACTGGTGGAACCGACCAAGGCACCCGCAGAGCTGAACGAAAGGTCCGCACTGTAGGGCTCGGTAGACGAAGGATCGGCCGGGTTCACGCCATCCACGGTTACATACATGGACCATTCATTCGTATCTGTCTTCACGAAATACTGGTTCAGGCTGTGCTTGTTACCCTGGCTGTCGTAGACATCGGTCGCGAAGGTGTAGTTGTAGCTTTTCGAATTGGACGCATCGAACGGGCTTTCAGACGGAACCGTATCAGAAGAGTTGAGGTTGACGGTCTCAGTCAGGTTCGAGGTGGCTTTCGGCGAAACTGCGGCGGTACTGACGGTGAGATCGGTCAACACGCCGGAAACCAAGTCACCATCGGCATTGACACCGTACCCTTGCAGGCGATTACCGTTGGCGTCGACGATATTGCCAGAACTATCAGTGCCGAATGCACCGGCGCGGGTGTACGAGTTCGAGCCGTTGTTGCTGGTAATGAAGAACCCGTTGCCATTGATGGCAAGGTCCAGGCTGGCGCCGGTGGTAGTGACATTACCCTGAGTGAACTGCTGCGAAATAGCCTGGGTACTGACGCCACTGCCGACCTTGTAGCGCCCACTCCCCAGGAACAACGAGTTGGCATACATATCACCGAACTCAGCCCGCGCCGATTTGAAGCCGGTAGTGCCCACGTTGGCAATGTTGTTGCCGGTGGTATTGAGGCTGGTGCTTGCAGCATTGAGGCCGCTAAGGCCGATGTTGAATGACATTGCGTGACTCCTGTGCCGATGAGCGGCTTACGATCCGATGGTTTTGACGTCCGAAAGCGCAACGCTCTCGCCATTCGCCAGGTTGAGCGTGAACGCACCTGCGGTGCTGCCAACCGTGACACTGCTGACCACCGAAGGCAGATACGTGGTTTGTGCAACGGCGGCACCGTCCACGGTGGCCTCGGCCTTGAACGTGTAGGTGCCAGCAGCTGCCGCCTCGCCGTCGTTGTCCGTGCCATCCCAAGTGAAGTTGATCGTCCCGGCACTCTGATCGCCGAGGTCGATGTTCTTCACAATGTCGCCGTCGGCGTCATACACCGTGACCGTCATGGACGAAGTCGACGAAGTGAGTTCGACCTGGCCGCTCAGACCGGTACCTGCTTCGATTGTGGCGGTGTCCCCTTCGGCGATCACTGTGCGACCGACAAGCGAGGAGGCCTGCAGAGCTTGGCTGGAGGTGTAGTTGCCAAGCAGGGTGTCAACGGTATCGTTGAGCGTTTGCATCGACTCAAGGCTACTGAACTGCGCCAGTTGAGCGACAAATTCCGAGTTGTCCTGCGGGTCGAGCGGGTTCTGGTTCTGCAGCTGGGTTACCAGCAATTGCAGAAACGTGTCCTTGCCCAGCGTCTCGCTGCTGGAGCCGGTTGTGCTGCTGCTATCACTCTTCAGCGAGTACTGCGAGTAGATAGAAGAGGCACTGGTGGTATCGGTCGTAGTAGTCATGAGCTATCCCTTTCACTGCCCCAGCGTCAGCACTTTCTGCATCATGCTTTTCGCGGTATTCATGATTTCCGCATTGGTCTGGAACGCACGGCTGGACGAAATCATATCGGCCATTTCCTCGACCACATTCACGTTGGGGTAATACACGTAGCCATCTTTGTTGGCCGCAGGGTTGCTGGGCTCGTAGCGCGCTTCCAGCGTGCTCTGATCCTCGACGATGCCTTTAACCTGGACGCCCTGCCCTGCCTCGCCCTGGTCTTCGAACAGCGACTGGCTGCCGCCGGCTTGCGCATCCTGGAAAGCGGTGGCGAACACCGGGTGGCGGGCGCGGTAAGTCTGATCGATGCTCGAGGACACGGTATCGGCGTTAGCGATGTTGGAAGCCACGGTGTTAAGGCGCGTGTTCTGCGCACTCATGCCGCTACCGGCAATGTTGAAGACACTGGAAAGGGACATGATCATTCTCCCCGCAGGGCGGAAACCAGCCCTTTGAATTTACTGTTGAGCAAGGTGAAGCTGGCCTGGAAGCCGATGGCGTTTTCGGTGTAGTTCGACTGCTCGATCTGCGCGTCCACGGTGTTCTGGTCGATCGAGGGCTGCAACGGCGTACGGTACTTGAGGGTATCGTCAGCCGCGACGGCGAGGCCTTCGGCTTCGATGTGCCGGCTGTTGGTACGGTCCATGGCGAAGCGCCCGCTTTGCTGCTTGCTGGTCTCGGCGGCGAGCACCGAAGAGAAGTCCATGTCACGCGCCTTGTAATTGGGCGTGTCGGCATTGGCGATATTGTTGGCCAGCACCTCAGCGCGCTGAGCGCGGAAGCCCAGGGCCTTTTCGTGGATACCAAGCGCCTTGTCGAAACTGATGCTCATGTCGGGGAAACCTTCGGAGGTTGACCGGAATTTCGTTGAGCTTGGTATAGCAAGGGCTGTGCCAACCCCGAAGAAGCCCCTGTTTATGGGGCTTGGCGGAATCGTACTGTCAGACTGATGCCAGAAAAGCGGCAAAGGCCTTCCGCCTGGGGCAGCGAAAGCGGCAATTGCCGGGCGGCAAAAGCGGCAAAACAAAAAATTGACGTCATTGTTTGGCGATAGACGTTTTTGGCGATAGACGTGTTTCGCCTGGAAGATCGAGCGCAGCTCGCGATGCGCCGCGCGGGCGGCGCTCGATTTCAGAAACGCCGCCCGCCTCAAGGCATACCTTACTTGGCCTGGTAGATGATCCCAGGGCTGCACTGCACCATCTGGTAATGGTCCGGCAAGCCGTTCAGCGCCTCCGAAGCACCAAGGAACAGGTAACCACCCGGCTTGAGGGTGCTGTGGATGCGCAGCAGGATGTCCCGCTTCACCTGCGCGGAGAAGTAGATCAGCACGTTGCGGCAGAACACGATGTCGAACTTGCCCAGGCTGGCATAGCTGTCCAGCAGGTTGAACGAGCGGAACTCAACGCGGCTGCGGATCGCCGGTTTGACCGCCCAGCGCCCCGGCCCCTTGGGGTCGAAGTAGCGCTGCAGACGCTCCTGCGACAAACCGCGGGCAATCGCCAGACTGTCGTACTCACCGGTCTTGCAGTTGGTCAGCATGGTGCCGGACAGGTCGGTGGCAACGATTTGCGCCCCCATCTTCAGCTGCCCGAGGTTGCTGCGCTCGAACTCGTCGATGGCCATCGAGATAGAGTACGGCTCCTGGCCCGACGAACAGGCCGCCGACCACATGCGCAGGCGCTGGCCGGGGTTGTTGCGGATGAACTCGGGAATGACTTTGTTCTTCAGCACCTCGAACGGGTAGGTATCCCGAAACCACAGGGTCTCGTTGGTGGTCATGGCATCGACCACCTGTTCGCGCAAGCCGCCGCGTGGCTGGGCCTGGATGCGCTGCACCAACTCGCCCAGGCTCTTGATGCCCTGTTGCTCCATCAGCTTGTTGAGACGGCTGGACACCAGGTACTGCTTATTTTCGCCCAGCAAGATGCCACAGGCTTTTTCCAGGAAGACCCGGAACTGTTCGAAATCCAAATTACCCGTAGACACTACTGCCGCCTCTTTTCAATCACTGGTGCCGGAGGGCTTGCCCCCGGCTGCTTCAATGCGCTGCCTTGATCCGGTCGACCACCCGTTGGGCCAGGTCGTCCGGCTTGAACTTGGCCAGGAAGTCATCGGCACCGACCTTCTTGACCATTGCCTGGTTAAATACCCCGGAGAGCGAAGTATGCAGGCAGATGTGCAATTTTTGCATGCGCGGGTCGCTGCGGATTTCTGCCGTTAGCGTATAGCCGTCCATTTCGGGCATTTCAATGTCCGAGATCATCATCAGGAACTCTTCTTCAGGCTTTTTGCCGTCGTCCACCAGCTGGCGCAGGTAGTTCAGGGCCTGACGACCGTCGTTGAGGGCCACCACTTCAACGCCGACGGTCTGCAGGCAACGGCTGACCTGCTTACGTGCCACCGACGAGTCGTCGACAGTCAGCACCCGCATCAGCACGGCCTTGTCCTGCACCTCGGCATCGACCACCCCGGCCGATACCGACTCGGACGACGGCGATACTTCGGCCAGCACCTTCTCCACGTCGATGATCTCGACCATGCGGTTGTCCACCCGGGTGACCGCGGTCAGGTAGTGATCACGGCCCGTGCCCTTGGGTGGCGGATGGATCTCTTCCCAGTTCATGTTGACGATGCGCTCCACCGAGTGCACCAGGAAGCCTTGGGTCTTGGTGTTGTACTCGGTGATGATCACGAAGCTGTTGCGCGTGTCTTCCTGCAGGGGACGCAACCCGGTGGCCATCGACAAGTCGAGGATCGGGATGGTGGCCCCACGAATGTTGGCAACGCCACGCACCACTGGGTGCGCCTTGGGCAGCAGGGTCAGCGCCGGGCACTGCAGCACCTCCCTGACCTTGAATACGTTGATGCCGTAAAGCTGCTCGCCATTGAGGCGGAACAGCAGCAGTTCCAGGCGATTCTGCCCCACCAGCTGCGTGCGCTGGTTGACCGAATCCATAACACCCGCCATGCCAGACTCCTTAATGTTTCAGCCTTTCGTTGCAACTCAGGTAGCGAGTCGGCACGGGCTTTGCTTTTTTGAGCGTCATGCATACGAAAACGACATTTTTCCGACGATTGACGCGCCTGCTGACTGGCTTGCTGGCCACGCTGTGCCTGCTGATGCCCGGCGTGCGCACTGTAGCGGACGCGTTCACCTTGCCTGAACAGCTTATCGGTGTCACCCAAGGGTTTCTTGAATTCACCGTCGAAGATTACCTCGCCAGCACCCAGACTGCCGGCCGCTATGAAATCCAGGTCAACCCGCTGGACCCGCGCCTGCGTATGCCGTTGTGCAGCCAGCAGCTGGACGCCTCGCTGGAAAGCCCGGCGCAGCCGCTGGGCCGGGTGACGGTGCGGGTACGCTGTGATAGCGCAGCGCCGTGGACCGTGTTCGTGCCGGCGACGGTGCGGCTGTTCCGCGACGTGGTGGTGGTGACGCGCCCGCTCAAGCGCGACAACACGGTGGGCGAAGGCGACGTGGCCCTGCGCGAGCGCGATGTCGGCACCCTCGGCCAGGGCTTCCTGACCGAGCTGGACCAGGCAGTGGGCATGAAGATGCTGCGCCCCACCGTGGTCGATCAGGTACTCACCCCGCAGCACCTGGAACAGGCCGAGGTGGTGCGCAAGGGTGACCAGGTGGTAATCGTCGCCCGCAGTGGCAGCCTGAGCGTGCGCATGCCCGGCGAAGCGCTGAGCAAGGGCGGCCTGAGCGAACAGATACGGGTACGCAACCTGAATTCCAAACGGGTGGTCAAGGCCAGGGTCACCGGCCCTGGCCAGGTCGAGGTCGGTATGTAGGCCAGTCGCCAGATTGCGCTGGCAGTGAGGAACCGCTTTTCCTAAACTGTGTCAGAACACGGGTTCGCGAGCTTGCTGACAGGCGGCTATGCATTTGTGCCTAAAGTTTCTTTCGGGTTGGCCGAAAACAAGGCAAGCGTCCAAATACCCAGAGGTTTCTGATCATGGTCATCGACTTCAGTCGTTTGAATAACTCTCCGTCCGTCACGGGCGGCGTGCGCGGCAGCACCGCGTCCGGCAGCGCCGAAAAGCCGGCAGCCAGCCAGGAAGCGGTGAAAGACACCAGCGCCAGCGGAGAAGCGGTACACCTCAGCCAAGAGGCACAGCAGTTGCAGAAGATCAGCGACAAGCTGCGCGACGAGCCAGTGGTCAACAGCGCCCGTGTGGCGGAGTTGAAGCAGGCAATCGCCGACGGCAGCTACCAGGTCGATGCCGGCCGGGTCGCCAGCAAACTGCTTGATTTCGAAGCCCAGCGCTGACCCTACGGCGCGCTGACTTCACGGACGCCAGAAAAGCCAAGAGTTAGCCATGCACGACACCACCTTGCTGCAACTGATGGAAGATGACATTGCCCCGATGCAGGAACTGCGTGACCTTCTGCGCCAGGAAGCGATCGCCCTGCATGGCCGCGACATGCCGCTGCTGGAACAGATCCTTGCGCGCAAGCAGTCGCTGATCATCTTGCTCGAACAGCACGGCCAGCGCCGCAGCCAGTTGCTCGGTAGCCTGGGCCTGAGTGCCGACCGCAGCGGTGTGCAGGCGCTGGCCGCACAATCGCAGCATGGCGAGGTGTTGCTGCAACGGCTCGACATGCTGTCGCAGCTGATGGATGAATGCCAGCAGGTCAATCAGACCAATGGCCGCATCATCCAGGTGCAGCAACACGTCACCAGCAATCAGATTCGCATCCTCCAAGGCGGCGATTCACCCTCGCTCTACGACAGCCGAGGGGGCACTTCGCTGCTGGCCAAGCCACGCGCCCTCAGCCAAGTCTGATTTTTCTATCAAGGCACGGAACATACTGGCAAAATGCCGTTACTTGCGTGTGTCGCTTTTGCCTGGAGAACGATAAGCCGTGTTCAATGAATCCGATGCCCCGCAGCCACCAAAGGTGCTGAGCACCCCCTTGGAGATTGCGGCCAACTTGCGGCAGCTGCAGGAAAGCCACGACCCCCTGATCATCACGTTCCACGACCGCAGCCAGCGTTTCCAAAGCTATGTGGTGCACGTGGACCGGGAAAGCAACACCCTGGCACTGGACGAGATGATCCCGCGCGACGGTGAGAAATTCATCGAAAACGGCGAGCATTTCCGCGTTGAGGGCTTTCACGATGGCGTGCGCATCGCTTGGGAATGCAATCACGAGCTGAAGATCACAGAAGTCGACGGCCACCGCTGCTACAGCGGTGCCATGCCGGAGGAAATGACCTACCACCAGCGCCGCAACGCCTTCCGCGCCGCGCTGAAGCTGTCGCAGCTGGTCGATATCATCCTCGATGGCACCCACCTCAAAGGTAACGGCGCCCTGCGTGGCAAGCTGCTGGATATCTCGGCCACTGGCTGCAAGCTGCGCTTCGACGGCAATGTCGAAGACCGCCTGCAACTGGGCCAGGTGTACGAGCGTTTCAAGGCAGGCAACCCGCTGGGCCTGGTTGACACCATGGTCGAGCTGCGCCACTTGCATTATGAAGAGCGCATCAACACCACCTTTGCCGGCGTACGTTTCCACAACCTCAGTGGCCAGGCGCAACGCAAGATCGAGAGCTTTGTGTACCAGCTGCAGCGCGAGGCGCGGCGGTTCGACAAAGACGACTATTGATCGTCGGCTGAATGCAAAAACGCCACCTTTCGAGGTGGCGTTTTCATGTGTGCCCTTCCTGTGCCGGCCTCATACCGACTTGCTGACCTCCTCCGGTTCAGCTGCCTGCTGCTCAGCCCCTTTATCTTCATCCTCGGTATCTTCCGCCGCCACCGGCGCCTGCATCACGTCCTGCACGGTCTGCTCATCCACCCGCGGGTCCAGCGCTGCCGACAATGGCGAACCTGCCGCCGGCATCGCCACGTGGCCCAGCGGCGCGTCCTGCACTTGGTGCAGGCCGGTGACCGCTTTGGGCCGGATACGCCATACCAGCACCAGCGCGAAGAATACGAAGAACGCGTATAGCATCTGCGGGCCCAACACCTTCATCAGCACACCGGCCGCCAAAGGCCCGATACAGGCGCCAACGCCATAGGTGACCAGCAGCATCGCCGTCAGCGACACCCGCCGCTCGCTTTCCACGTGGTCGTTGGAAAACGCCACCGCCAGCGGATACAGGCAGAACTGCAGCAACGAAATGAGGAAGCCGATGCCGAACAGCAGCTCCAGCGGCACACTGGGCAATATCGCCAGCGGCGCAGCGGCCAGTGCCAGGCCCACCGCCACACTACGGATCAGCACCGCGCGGTCATAACGGTCCGACAACCAGCCCAGCGGCCACTGCACCAGCAGGCCGGCAAAGATGCAGCTGCCCATGAACAGACCGATCTGCTCGGTCGTCATGCCCTGGCTGGAGGCATACAAAGGCGCCAAGCCGTAGAACGAGCCTACTATCAGCCCCGAACCGAGTACCGTGCTGAGCGACTGCGGCACCCGCTTGATGAAGAACTTCGGCTCCATCGGCGCCGGGCGCAACGGCGCTGGGTGAATGCGCCGGGTCATCGCCACCGGTACCAGGCACAGGGCAAAACACATCGCCACCAGCATCAGCAGCTCAGGCCCGAGTTGCGGGTGTACTACCAGGATCAGCTGGCCAAGCACCAGCCCCAGGTACGAGGCAATCATGTAGCCGCTGAACACCGCACCACGGTGCTTCACATCGGCCTGCTCGTTTAGCCAGCTCTCGATCACCATGTACTGGCACATCATGCCCAGGCCGACGATCATGCGCAGCCCGACCCAGGCCGGCAACCAGTTGGTCAGGCCATGGCCGAGCACCGCCGCACCGACGATACCGGCACAGGTCGCATAGGCGCGTATGTGCCCGACCCGGCCGATCAGCCGGTGTCCGACTTTGCCACCCAGCGCCAGGCCGAAGTAGTTGGCCGCCATCAGCGCACCAATCCACAGGCTGTCGACATGATCAGCGGCCAGGCGCAAAGCCAGGTAGGTACTAAGCAGGCCCGAGCCGATCAACATCATCAGCGCGGCGAAATACAACGACTGAAACGGCTTCCATATATTTCGCATAGGTCCCGTGAGGCTCCCTTGGTCAGGTGGCGGGGGTGCTAGCAGCATAAGGGCAAAAACCGCCTGGCGCAGGCCCCCAACTGCGATTTAACGGCGCTGGGGCGCGTCCGGTGCAGGTCGTGTCGCGATCAGGCCTGTGCTGCCAGCACCCGTCGCTCCCACGGGGTTATCTCGTCGAAGAAATCGCTCAGCTCCAGGGTCTTGCTGGCGATGTAGCCTTCGATGAACTCGCTACCGAACAGTTCCCGCGTCAGCGCACTGCGCTTGAGCCGCTCCAGCGCCGCATGCAGGGTGCAAGGGAGGGTCAGGTGTTCCGGCACCTCGAACTCGCCCTGGATGGCGGGCGACGGCTGCAAGCGCTGCTCGATGCCGTGCAGCCCGGCGGCCAGGCTGGCGGCGATGGCCAGGTAGGGGTTGGCATCGGCGCCAGGCAGGCGGTTTTCCACCCGCCGTGCCACCGGCGCACTGGCCGGGATACGCAAGCCGGCGGCGCGGTTGTCTTCAGACCAGCAGGCATTGTTCGGCGAGGCATAGGGGTGGCAAAGGCGTTGGTAAGAATTGACATTGGGCGCGAACAGCGCGGTGAAGTCGGCCATGCACGCCTGCAACCCACCGATGAAGTGGTGGAAGGTGTCGGTCGGCAGGCCTTGCTCGTCGCTGAACACGTTGCGCCCGCCGTGAGCCTCGACCAGGCTCTGGTGAATGTGCATGGAACTGCCGGGCGTGCGCGCCAGCGGCTTGGCCATGCAGACCACCGTCAGCCCGTGCTTGAGCGCCACTTCCTTGAGCAGGTGCTTGAACAGGAAGGTCTGGTCGGCCAGCAGCAACGGGTCGCCGTGCAACAAGTTGATCTCGAACTGGCTGACGCCCATTTCGTGCATGAAGGTGTCACGCGGCAGGCCCAGCGCGGCCATGCACTGGTAGACCTCCTTGAAGAACGGCCGCAAGCCGTTGTTGGAGCTGACGCTAAATGCGCTATGGCCCAACTCGCGGCGGCCGTCGATGCCCAGCGGTGGCTGGAACGGTTGCTGCGGGTCGCTGTTGGGGGCGAACACGAAGAACTCAAGCTCGGTCGCCACCACCGGTGCCAGGCCCAGCGCTGCGTAGCGGTCGATCACCGCCTTGAGCTGGCCACGGGTGGACAGCGCCGAAGGCCGGCCATCCAGTTCGACGGCGTCGCAAATGGCCAAGCCGCGGCCGTCATTGCTCCAGGGCAGGCGGTGGACCTGGTTGCGCTCGGCCACCAGCGCCAGGTCACCGTCGTCGCTGCCGTAATACCTGGCCGCCGGGTAGCCGCCCATGATGCATTGCAGCAGCACGCCCCGGGCCATCTGCAGGCGGCGGCCCTCGAGAAAGCCTTCGGCGGTCATCACCTTGCCACGCGGGACGCCATTGAGGTCGGGGGTGACGCATTCGATTTCATCGATGCCCTGGAGCTGAGCAATGCTCATGACGCTTGTCCTTGTTGTTGTAGGCTGACAACAACATAGGCCGTGGGTGTTTAAAATATCAAGCACCCTCCTTTAAACGCCTCTACTCCCGCAAGGTCATGCCGTTGGCCGGCAGTGGCAAGGCGGTCTTGTACCGCACCTGCTTCAAGGCAAAACTCGACCGGATATTCGCCACCCCCGGCAAGCGCGTCAGGTAATCAAGAAACCGCTCCAGCGCCTGGATGCTCGGCAACAGCACCCGCAGCAGGTAATCCGGGTCACCGGTCATCAGGTAGCACTCCATCACTTCCGGCCGCTCGGCAATTTCTTCCTCGAAGCGGTGCAGCGACTGCTCTACCTGTTTTTCCAGGCTGACATGGATGAACACGTTCACATCCAGCCCTAGCGCCTCCGGTGACAGCAACGTCACCTGCTGGCGGATAACCCCCAGCTCCTCCATGGCCCGCACCCGGTTGAAACAGGGCGTGGGCGACAGGTTTACCGAGCGTGCCAGCTCGGCGTTGGTGATGCGGGCGTTCTCCTGCAGGCTGTTGAGAATGCCGATATCGGTACGATCGAGTTTGCGCATGAGACAAAATCACCGGTTTCTTGTGTTTATGCGGAATGTTTATCTGCACCGCTCGGCAAAGGCAATCAACTTGAGAGAAAAATTCTCCTGCCGGACCACTAAGATGTAGATGACGCTGACCTACCAGTCACAAGCCGGTACTCAGCGGCGGCCGCTTCAGAGCTCACAAAAACAAATACCCGAGCGAGCGTAAAAAGCATGAACGAGTACGCCCCCCTGCGTTTGCATGTGCCCGAGCCCACCGGCCGGCCAGGCTGCCAGACCGATTTTTCCTACCTGCGCCTGAATGACGCGGGTCAAGCCCGTAAACCCCCTGTCGATGTGGATGCCGCCGACACCGCCGACCTGTCCTACAGCCTGGTCCGCGTGCTCGATGAGCAAGGCAATGCCCAAGGCCCGTGGGCCGAAGACATCGACCCGCAAATCCTCCGCCAGGGCATGCGCGCCATGCTCAAGACGCGGATCTTCGACAGCCGCATGGTGGTTGCCCAGCGCCAGAAGAAGATGTCTTTCTACATGCAGAGCCTGGGCGAAGAAGCCATCGGCAGCGGCCAGGCGCTGGCGCTGAACCGCACCGACATGTGCTTCCCGACCTACCGCCAGCAAAGCATCCTGATGGCCCGCGACGTGTCGCTGGTAGAGATGATCTGCCAGTTGCTGTCCAACGAGCGCGACCCGCTCAAGGGCCGCCAGCTGCCGATCATGTATTCGGTACGCGAGGCCGGCTTCTTCACCATCAGTGGCAACCTGGCGACTCAGTTCGTGCAGGCAGTCGGCTGGGCCATGGCGTCGGCGATCAAGGGCGATACCAAGATTGCTTCGGCGTGGATCGGTGACGGCGCCACCGCCGAGTCGGACTTCCACACAGCCCTGACCTTTGCCCACGTTTACCGCGCCCCGGTGATCCTCAACGTGGTCAACAACCAGTGGGCGATTTCTACCTTCCAGGCCATTGCCGGTGGCGAGTCGACCACGTTCGCCGGCCGTGGCGTGGGCTGCGGCATTGCCTCGCTGCGGGTTGACGGCAACGACTTCGTCGCCGTATACGCCGCCTCGCGCTGGGCCGCCGAACGCGCCCGCCGCGGCCTGGGCCCAAGCCTGATCGAGTGGGTCACCTACCGTGCCGGCCCGCACTCGACCTCCGACGATCCGTCCAAGTACCGCCCCGCCGATGACTGGAGCCACTTCCCACTGGGCGACCCGATCGCCCGCCTGAAGCAGCACCTGATCAAGATCGGCCACTGGTCCGAGGAAGAACACCAGGCCACCACGGCCGAGTTCGAAGCCGCGGTGATTGCCGCGCAGAAGGAGGCCGAGCAGTACGGCACCCTGGCCAACGGTCACATCCCGAGCGCCGCCTCGATGTTCGAGGACGTGTACAAGGAAATGCCCGACCACCTGCGCCGACAGCGCCAGGAACTGGGGGTTTGAGATGAACGACCATAACAACAGCATCAACCCGGAAACCGCCATGGCCACCACTACCATGACCATGATCCAGGCCCTGCGCTCGGCCATGGATGTCATGCTTGAGCGCGACGACAATGTAGTGGTGTACGGCCAGGACGTCGGTTACTTCGGCGGCGTGTTCCGCTGCACCGAGGGCTTGCAGAGCAAGTACGGCAAGTCCCGCGTGTTCGACGCACCCATCTCCGAAAGTGGCATCGTCGGCACCGCCGTAGGCATGGGTGCCTACGGCCTGCGCCCGGTGGTGGAAATCCAGTTCGCCGACTACTTCTACCCGGCCTCCGACCAGATCGTCTCGGAAATGGCCCGCCTGCGTTACCGTTCAGCCGGCGAATTCATCGCCCCGCTGACCCTGCGCATGCCCTGCGGCGGCGGTATCTATGGCGGCCAGACCCACAGCCAGAGCCCCGAAGCGATGTTCACCCAGGTGTGCGGCCTGCGCACCGTCATGCCGTCCAACCCGTATGACGCCAAAGGCCTGCTGATTGCCTCGATCGAATGCGATGACCCGGTAATCTTCCTGGAGCCCAAACGCCTGTACAACGGCCCGTTCGATGGCCACCACGACCGCCCTGTAACACCGTGGTCGAAGCACCCGCACAGCGCCGTGCCCGACGGCTATTACACAGTACCGCTGGACAAGGCCGCCATTACCCGCCCTGGCAATGACGTGACCGTACTGACTTACGGCACCACGGTGTACGTGGCCCAGGTCGCCGCCGAAGAAAGCGGCGTCGATGCCGAGGTGATCGACCTGCGCAGCCTGTGGCCGCTAGACCTGGACACCATCGTCGAGTCGGTGAAAAAGACCGGCCGTTGCGTGGTGGTGCACGAGGCCACCCGCACTTGCGGCTTCGGTGCCGAGCTGGTGTCGCTGGTGCAGGAGCACTGCTTCCACCACCTGGAGGCGCCGATCGAGCGCGTTACCGGCTGGGACACCCCCTACCCTCACGCACAGGAATGGGCTTACTTCCCAGGCCCTTCGCGGGTAGGTGCGGCATTGAAAAAGGTCATGGAGGTCTGAATGGGCACGCACGTCATCAAGATGCCAGACATTGGCGAAGGCATCGCGCAGGTCGAGTTGGTGGAATGGTTCGTCAAGGTCGGCGACATCATCGCCGAGGACCAGGTGGTGGCCGACGTCATGACCGACAAGGCCACCGTGGAAATCCCCTCGCCGGTCAGCGGCAAGGTACTGGCCCTGGGTGGTCAGCCCGGGGAGGTGATGGCGGTCGGCAGCGAGCTGATCCGCATCGAGGTGGAAGGCAGCGGCAACCATGTGGATGTGCCTCAGGCCAAACAGGTCGAAACCCCGGCTGCCCCTGCGGCGGCCAAGCCAGAACCGCAGAAAGAGGTGAAACTGGCTGCCTGCCAGGCCCCGGCCAACCACGAGGCCGCGCCCATCGTGCCACGTCAGCCGGGCGACAAGCCGCTGGCCTCGCCTGCCGTGCGCAAGCGCGCCCTGGATGCGGGTATCGAGCTGCGCTACGTGCACGGCAGCGGCCCAGCCGGGCGCATCCTGCACGAAGACCTCGACGCCTTCATGAGCAAACCGCAAAGCAGTGCCGGCCAGGCACCGAATGGCTATGCCAAGCGCACTGACAGTGAACAGGTGCAGGTTATCGGCCTGCGCCGCAAGATCGCCCAGCGCATGCAGGACGCCAAGCGCCGCGTCGCGCACTTCAGCTACGTGGAAGAAATCGACGTCACCGCCCTGGAGGCCCTGCGCCAACAGCTCAACAGTAAGCACGGCGACAGCCGCGGCAAACTGACCTTGCTGCCATTCCTGGTGCGCGCCCTGGTCGTGGCCCTGCGGGACTTCCCCCAGATCAACGCCACCTACGACGACGAAGCGCAAATCATCACCCGCCATGGGGCGGTGCATGTCGGCATCGCCACGCAGGGCGACAACGGCCTGATGGTACCGGTGCTGCGCCATGCCGAAGCAGGCAGCCTGTGGACCAACGCCAGCGAGATTTCGCGCCTGGCCAACGCAGCGCGCAGCAACAAGGCCAGCCGCGATGAGCTGTCCGGCTCGACCATCACCCTGACCAGCCTCGGCGCGTTGGGCGGCATTGTCAGCACGCCGGTGGTCAACACCCCGGAGGTGGCGATCATCGGCGTTAACCGAATGGTTGAACGGCCCGTGGTGATCGATGGCCAGATCGTCGTGCGCAAGATGATGAACCTGTCCAGCTCGTTCGACCACCGCGTGGTCGATGGCATGGACGCCGCCCTGTTCATTCAGGCCGTGCGCGGCCTGCTCGAACAACCCGCCTGCCTGTTCGTGGAGTGAGCATGCAACAGATTATCCAGACTACCCTGCTGATCATCGGCGGCGGCCCAGGCGGCTATGTAGCAGCCATTCGCGCCGGGCAACTGGGCATTCCTACCGTACTGGTGGAAGGCCAGCCACTGGGCGGCACTTGCCTGAACATCGGCTGCATCCCCTCCAAGGCGCTGATCCACGTGGCCGAGCAATTCCACCAGGCCTCACGTTTTACCGAACCCTCGCCGCTGGGCATCAGCGTGGCGTCGCCGCGCCTGGACATCGGCCAGAGCGTCGCCTGGAAGGACGGCATTGTCGACCGCCTGACCACAGGTGTTGCAGCACTGCTGAAAAAGCACGGGGTGAAAGTAGTGCATGGCTGGGCCAAGGTACTGGATGGCAAGCAGGTCGAGGTCGATGGCCAGCGTATCCAGTGCGAGCATCTGTTGCTGGCGACCGGTTCCAGCAGTGTCGAACTGCCGATGCTGCCGCTGGGCGGGCCGGTGATTTCCTCTACCGAAGCCCTGGCACCGAAAACCCTGCCGCAACACCTGGTGGTGGTCGGCGGCGGCTATATCGGCCTGGAGCTGGGCATTGCCTACCGCAAGTTGGGTGCACAGGTCAGTGTGGTGGAAGCGCGCGAGCGCATCCTGCCGACCTACGACAGCGAGCTGACCGCGCCGGTGGCCGAGTCGCTGAAGAAGCTGGGCATCGCTTTGCACCTGGGCCACAGCGTCGAGGGCTACGAAAATGGCTGCCTGTTGGCCAGCGACGGCAAGGGTGGGCAACTGCGCCTGGAGGCCGACCAGGTGCTGGTGGCCGTGGGCCGCCGACCACGCACCAAAGGCTTCAACCTGGAATGCCTGGACCTGAAGATGAACGGCGCCGCCATTGCCATCGACGAGCGCTGTCACACCAGCATGCACAACGTCTGGGCCATCGGCGATGTCGCTGGCGAACCGATGCTGGCGCACCGGGCCATGGCCCAGGGCGAAATGGTGGCCGAGATCATCGCCGGCAAAGCCCGACGCTTCGAGCCGGCAGCGATCGCCGCCGTGTGCTTTACCGACCCGGAGGTGGTGGTGGTCGGCAAGACCCCGGAGCAGGCCAGCCAGCAAGGCCTGGACTGCATCGTCGCGCAGTTCCCGTTTGCCGCCAATGGCCGGGCCATGAGCCTGGAGTCGAAAAGCGGTTTCGTGCGGGTGGTGGCACGCCGTGACAACCACCTGATCGTTGGTTGGCAGGCAGTTGGCGTGGCGGTCTCCGAGCTGTCCACCGCCTTTGCCCAATCGCTGGAGATGGGCGCATGCCTTGAAGATGTGGCCGGTACCATCCATGCCCACCCGACACTGGGTGAGGCGGTACAGGAAGCGGCACTGCGCGCCCTGGGCCACGCCCTGCATATCTGACACTGAAGCGGCCAAGGCCGATTTGGCCCGCTGCGCCGTGAGGCGCCGCGGGTCTTTTTTCATTCAGGCCGCTCCACAATGACCGCGTACTATTCGGCTATGGCGTTCTTGCCGTTGCCCTTGGCCCGGTACAGCGCCTTGTCTGCCCGTGCCAACAGCGCAGGTTGATCCTCTCCGTCCTGCCTCTGCACCACGCCGTAGCTCATGGTCAGCCGGCACTCCCCCACCGGCTCAAGCTGCGCCATTACCTGGCGCAACCGCCCCGCTACATCCAGCGCCTCGCCCAGCCCGGTCTGCGGCAGCACGATGACAAACTCGTCACCCCCCCAACGCGCCAGCAGGTCCAGTTCGCGCAGGCAGCTACCTAGCGCTTGCACCACGCCTACCAATGCTGCATCGCCACGGGCGTGACCGTAACGGTCGTTGATAGGCTTGAAGTCGTCCATATCCATCGCGATCAGCGACAGCGGCTGGCGGAAGCGCTGCGCGCGTTCGCACTCCCGCTGCAAAACCTTCTCCAGCCGATAGCGGTTGGCAACATGGGTCAAGGCATCGCGCTCGGCCAGCTCGCGGTTTTCGTCAAGCTGCCGCTGTAACTGCTGGTTCACCCAGGACAGCTCACGGGTGCGTTCCGCCACCTGGCACTCCAGCGACTGGTTTTTCTGCTCCAGCTGCGCCACCAGGCGCTTGCCGGCGTCGATGTTGCGGTGGGCACCGAGCATGCGCGCTACCGAGCCGTCTGCATTACGGTCGATGATATGGCCGCTGTCTTCGATCCACAGGTAACTGCCATCCTGGCAACGGCACCGGTATTCGATGAGGTAACGTTCATTGCGCTGGCCAATGTAGGCCTCGAAATGCGCCATCACCCGCGGGTAGTCCTCGGGGTGAATGACACTCTCCCAAGTGAAGACGGTGTTGGCCATTGAGTGGCTGGAATAGCCAAGCATGGCGTACCAGCCGGGGTTGCGGTAGACGTAGCCGGTGTTGGCGTTCCAGTCCCAGATGCCATCACTGATCAACTCGAACAAGGTGCGCAGCTGCTGCTCACTGAAGCCGGCGGGTGCCGGCCGGGTTTCCTGATTCATCAACCCTCTCCCTGATGCCCAGCAACTGCGCGCCCACCAAGGGGCTGCCGACAATGTGTAATTAGCCGCAGGCGGCAAGATCCTGCCTCTGACGGGCAAGCATATGCCCACGGCAAGACGACCGGAATAGCTCCAGCGCCCTATTTTTGTGCAGCGCCGTCTGGCATGGCGTTTGCCGGTCTCCCTTGCCACTCACATTTCCAGGAGGATTTCATGACCATTGCCCTCAACGGTCTGGGCTGGCAGGCAGCGGTCAACCCGCAACAACAGACCACCGGCACGGACCCGGCGGCAGCCGATATGCCACAGTTCCGCCCGCCAGTGCTGGCCAACTAAAGTTCACCCTCTAGAATGATAAGTTCACGCCGGGACGCCTGGGTGGCGAACGCTTTGGCCTGCACATAAGCTGGGTCGTTGGAGCAAGCTTTGGCCTGTTCCAGACTGGCGAACTTGGTGTTCATGGACGTCATGGAAGAGCTGATCATCCTCGACCTACCAGGTTGGGATCTGAGCTCGGGCATCAAGCGGGAGATCGAGTTCTTCAAAAGCCGCGATCAAAAAGTGAGCTTGTGGTCTGAAGTCAGCCACGAGTTTCAATAAGAGAAGGAGGCTGCGCGGCATGGCTCGGTAGCTGAAGATAAACCCGCGTGCCCGCGCCCTCCTCCGATCTGATCTTCACCTGCCCGCCGGATTGTTTGGCGAAACCATAGATCATCGACAAGCCCAGGCCGCTTCCAGCGCCGACCGGTTTTGTTTCAACGCTACCCGCAAATTGACGGAGGGGCCGACGGTGCGGCGAATCAGCTCCTCCATGTCGCTGATCAGGCGGTTCACATCGGTGTGCACCGGCAACAATATAGGTCGCCGAGCCATCCGGCATGTCCACGCGCTCTTCGATCTGTATTCACAGCGAAACGCACCTGCCCAGACACGTTCGCGGTCGTCCGGGTGAATCGATGAAAACGCTTATTCGATCGCGATTCCGGTCATGCAGCGGTCGGCCGGTAGGCCGAATGAGCGCGCAAAGCGCTCGTCCGCCGTGACCTGGTCCTTAGGAATGTCCCACACCCAGGTGCCAATGATCGCACCGGCGTCGAGGGCCAGCTGCAATCATATGACAAGCCATTACGCAGTGCGCCTCACAGCCGAAAGCGCTTCATGATGCCGTTCAAGCCAATCGACAGGCTGGCCAGCTCCTGGCTCGCGGCGCTGATCTGGTCCGCACCCTCTGAGGTTTGTATTGCAAGATCTCTGATGTTCAACAGGTTGCGATCCACTTCCCGTGCCACCTGAGCCTGTTCTTCAGTGGCACTGGCCACCACCAGGTTGCGCTCGTGGATCGTGGTGGCGCCAGTGCTGATCTCGTCCAGTGCCTGCCCGGCCAACTCGGCTATTTGCAAGGTTTGCCCCACTTGCTGGCTATTGCTCTGCATCGCATCCACCACACGCGCCGTGCCGCTGCGGATGGCATTGACCATTTCCTCGATCTCCAGCGTCGAGCTCTGGGTGCGCGCCGCCAGCGCCCGGACTTCATCGGCCACCACGGCAAACCCGCGGCCCGCCTCACCCGCCCTGGCTGCCTCAATGGCGGCGTTGAGCGCCAGCAAGTTGGTTTGCCCGGCGATGGCACCAATCACATCGAGCACCTTGCCAACCTGCTGGGATTGCATCGACAGCGCTTCGATCTGCCGCGATGCCTCGTGCACATCGTCACTCATCTTGCTGATCGTGCTGATCGCCTCACCCACGCGCAGGCGCCCGCGACTGGCGGCGTCCTCCGACTGGCGGGAGATTTCCGAGGTGCTGACGGTGTTGCGCGCCACTTCTTCGACCGCGACACTCATTTCAGTCACGGCGGTGGCTGCCTGCTGAATCTCATCGCTCTGCCGGGTAAGGTCGCGGGAAGCCTGCTGGGTAATCGCCGACATCTCTTCGCTGGCCGCAGCCAACTGGTCAGAGGAATCGCCGATCAGCCGCAAAGCATCCCTGAGGCTGGCCTGCATGGCAGCCAACGCATGCATCAACTGGGTGGCCTCGTCTGCGCCGCTGGCGTGCACGGGGTGGGAAAGGTCGCCGCCTGCAATGTTCTGGGCCACGCCGATGGCTTCGCGCAGCGGGCTGACGATGCTGCGGGTCAACAGCCAGGCAAGGGCAATGGTCAGCACCAGCACCAGGCCGATGACGCCGAAGGTCAGGTACAGGGCGCGCTGGTAATCGTCGCGGGCCTTGGCCGTGTACTGTTCGGCGGTTTCGCTGCTGAGCTTGACCAGGTTGTCGTAGAGTTCGCCGATACGGTTGGAGATGTCCTGCATGGCGCCGCTGAGCATGGCCTGCATCTGTGGCACCTGATTCTGCTCGGACAACCTTTTGTATTGGTCGAGCAGCACGTGGTACTGCCCGATCAGCTGCTGCATTTCGGCAAACACCGGCTGGCCTGCCGCCGGCATCACTGCGCCATAGCCTTTGACGCCGTTGTCCAGCAAGCCTTTGAGCACCTCCAGACGCGCCAGGGTCGGGGCCAGCTGCGCAGGCTCGCGGGCAATGGCCATGCGCAAGGTGATGACCCGCAAACCCAGCATGTGGCTGCGGACCTCGCCCAGATAACGCGTGCCGACATTGGTCACCTGCTCGGTGTACACCACGGCTTCGCGCATGCTGGAGATCTTGTCGATGGAAAACAGCCCGAGCACCACCACAAGGGCGGCGATCAGGCTGAAACTCAGGTAAGAGCGGGTGGCGATGTTGAAGTGGCGCAGAGACATGGCGTCGCATCCGAGTGGCAGTGGAATGTACTGCCCATTACGTTCGGCATGGCTCGCAGAAGGTTGAGTGCCCGAATGCGCTTAGTGATCGATAATCGAACACTACTCAAAAGTGCGCCTTGAGCAACACACTCAGCGCATTCTGATCGGTCGGGAATCCGTGGCTGTCCTCGATCCCATACTTGTCCGACCAGTAATCCCACTCGACCCCCGCGTAAAACCGCTTCGGGGTGTGCCCCAACGCCTTGCCCACGTCGTATTTGACCTGCGGATTGAAGTGAAAACTCTTCGCCACATAGTCCGACGTGCCCTTGCGCCCAACGTCATTCACATACCACTCCAGGTAACCGTCGAAGAGAATGTCCGACCTTCCCAACGGCAGGGTCATCGCCCAGGTCGGGTTGATCTGCCATTGCCCTGATGCCTTGCCGGTGATGCCATCGGGCTTGCGGTAGTAGGTGTTGAGCGAAAAGCGGTCGAAGCCCGGGATCAGCAGGTCCACGGCAGGCCCCAGCAGGTATTTGCGGTTGCGCCCCTCACCGCGCTCGTAGGTGGCGGCGACCAGCACATCCTTGACGATGCCATAGCGCAAGTTCTGCCCGCTGACCTTGCCCAGGGACAAGCGCGGGGAGAATTCACCGTAGTAGGTGTAGCCGTCGTTGCCGGACAACCCGTTCGACCATTTGTTGTCGACGAACAGGAACACGTCGCCCCAGGTCCAGCCGCTGGCATGCTCGAAGGTGATGGTCTGCTGAATGTCGTTGCCGGTGCCGTCGACTTTGTAGTTATGGCCATACAGGTAGCTGAGGCTGTTGTCGCTCCACATCAACGGGCCGGCGTGCGCGCCGGCGCTGGCCAGGGCGCAGAGTGGCAGGAAGCTGTGGCATAGCCAGGCGAGGGGGTCGAGTTTCATGTGCATCCCTTGGGTCGAGGTCGGTGAGGTTCACCGGCAAGGGACGCAGCGGACGGACCTCTCCTCTGGCCACGGTGCAAACAGTGGCGCCACCCCTGCCGGGTGTGCGGCGCGAGGCCGCCAGAGCAATGTCCCATGCCATTTCAGGCACTGACCGCTTCTACTCGGCTTAGCCTTAGCAGGGCGCGTGCCAAGTGATCGAATACAGTCTGCTGCCGTTATTGTGGCCAATATGATTACTGGATGAATACCAATAAACAGCCATATTGCGCACTTTAATAGCGCTGGCTATTGCTCCCTTGCACCTTCTCGGTTCACGACCTGCCCCCGCCATACGCACGCAGGCGCAGCGTAGGCGGCACTGAGAAATTGGCACGCTTCTGGCTTTGTCTACCCTCGAGTAGAAGCGGTCAGTGCCTGAAATGGCATGGGGCATTGCTCTTGCGCCTCCTATGGGGCGTACATCCGAGCGGATGTTTGCGCGCGGCCTGATGGCCCTGGGCAAGAGAGAAGTGTCGGCCGTGATCGTGCGTGCAATGCGCTATCTCTTGTGCCCCGTTCTTCCCGCTCGGTCCTGTTGCTGGCGTGCTCATGAGCACCCCGGCAGATTTCGAATCGAGGTGGAGAACAATCATGAAAAACCGCTTTGCTTTGACTCACCCGCTTCGCTCGCTGTTGGCAGCGGCGGTGCTCCCGGCAATGGTCGGCAGTGCCCCTCTGGCGATGGCCAACGACAAGGTCGTGTTGCTCACCTCCTGGTACGCACAGGCCGAACAAGGCGGCTTCTACCAGGCCGTGGCCGACGGGTTGTACGCGCAGGAAGGCCTGGATGTCACCATCCGCATGGGCGGCCCGCAGGTCAATGGCATGCAACTGCTGGTGAGCAAGCAGGCCGACTTCATCGTCAACTACGACCTGCAGGTCCTCAAGAGCGTAGAGCAAGGGCTGCCGGTGGTGGCGGTGGCCGCACCGTTCCAGGGTGACCCACAGGGCTTGATGACCCACGCCGACGTCGCCGCCCTGGACGGCCTGAAAAACAAGCAAGTGCTGGTGTCCACTTCCGGCCAGCAAACCTGGTGGCCTTGGCTCAAGGGCAAGTACCAGCTCGACGACAACCAGGCGCGGCCCTACACCTTCAACCTGCAGCCGTTTCTGGCAGGCGCCGACACCACCCAGCAGGCCTACGCCAGTTCGGAGCTGTTCCAAGCCATCAAGGCAGGCCAGAAACCCAATTTCTTCCTGTTCGCCGATGCCGGTTACCCGCCCTACGGCTCTACGCTGGTTACCCGCCAGGACGTCATCGAGCAGCATCCGGAACGCGTCGCAGGGTTTGTCCGCGCCTCGCTCCAAGGCTGGAAGCGCTACCTGGAAAACCCTGCTGCAGGCAACGCGCTGATCAAGCGCGACAACCCCAACATGAGCGATGAGCTGCTGGCCTGGGGCGTCTCGACCCTCAAGCAATACCAGCTGGTGACCGGTGGCGAGGCAGCCACCCAGGGCATCGGCACGATGAACGACGCCCGCTGGCAAGCCACGCGCGACTTCATGGTCGAGGCCGGCCTGCTGGGCGCCGCCGCCCCTTGGCAGAAGGCCTATACCACCCGCTTCGTGCAAGGCCTCAAGGTGCTGCCCGGCAACGTCCAGGCCGCCAGCCGCTGAACCCCATAAAAGCATTGAACGCCGTGAGGAAACTGGATCATGTTGGTCACCAAACAACCTGTGTTGCGCCGCTTCTGGTACGCCCTGCTGCCTATGACCGCCCTGGACGACGGGCCAAAACCATTCACCTTGCTCGGTGAAGCCCTGGTGCTGTGGAAGCGCCCCGATGGCACTCCGGTAGCGATGCGCGACCGTTGCTGCCACCGCACCGCCAAACTGTCCAAAGGCTTTGTCAGCGAAGACGGCAACATTGCCTGCGGCTACCACGGCTGGGAATACGACGGCAGCGGCACCTGCGTGAAGATTCCGCAGAACCCCACCGGTGCCATTCCGCCCCGCGCGGCAGTCAAGGCCTATCACTGCCAGGAAAAATACGGCTATGCCTGGGTCGCCCTGGACGATCCGCTGCAGCCGATTCCCGAGTTCCCCGAAGACGGCGCACCCGGCTACCGGCGTATCTTCCAGTTCTATGAGGAGTGGAAAACCAGCCCCCTGCGGGTCATGGAAAACGCCTTCGACAACTCGCATTTTTCCTTTGTGCACAAGGCCAACTTCGGCCTGTTCGACCAGCCGCAACCGGCCCGCTACGAATTTCGCGAAACCGATTACGGCTTCGAGGCGGAAACCCGCGTGCCAGTGCGCAACCCCGAAGAAAGCTTCGCCATCACCGGTACCCGTGCGCCGATCACCGAGCGCCACCTGGTCAACCGCTATTACCTGCCGTTCTCCCGGCGTTTTGGCTGCATGTACCCGGACAGCGGCATCCACCACATCATCTACAACTGCGCCACGCCGATCGATGACGGCCGGCTGATGCTGGTGCAGTGGCTGTACCGCAACGACAGCGAAGCACAGTGCTCGACCCAGGCGCTGATCGACTGGGACGCCGCGATCACCGCCGAAGACCGCGACATCCTCGAGGCCACCGACCCGGACGCCTGCGTCGATACCCGCCGGCGCGTCGAGCTGCACATGCCTTCGGACAAGCCCGGCCTGGTGATCCGCCGGCAACTGCAGGGCCTGCTCGAAGCCCATGGCGAAAGCGAAGTGTTCGCCAGCCACTGACCGCCTGTTCAGCGCCCCGGTGCGCCGGGGCATACGCAACCGCTCATTGCCCGTGGGGAGAGCGCCATGTTGATGCAGACCCTGTCCAAAGCCAGCGCCCAGTTGCAACTACCACCCAATACCGACGCCGTGGGTGCCGATACGCCGCTGTTCGCCAACCAGGTCGAAAAAACCTACGGCAACGGCACTCATGCCCTGAGCCGCGTCAAGCTGGCGATCCAGCGCGGAGAATTCGTGTCGTTGCTGGGCCCTTCGGGCTGCGGCAAAAGCACCTTGCTGAAGATGTTCGCCGGCCTCGAACAGCCCAGCGCCGGCCACGTACGCTGGTGGGGCAAGGATGCCCCCGGCGGTCACCCTCGCGCGGCCAGCGTTGGTCGAAACCTCGCGATGGTGTTCCAGGAAGCCACATTGATGCCGTGGGCCAGGGTGCAGGACAACGTGCGCCTGCCGCTGGACCTGGCGGGTGTGCCCAAACCCCACAGCCAGGCCAAGGTACAGGCCGCACTGGAGCAGGTAGGCCTGGGCGCGTTCGGCAATGTTTACCCGCGTGAATTGTCTGGCGGCATGCAGATGCGTGCGTCGATTGCCCGGGCATTGGCCACCGAGCCAAACCTGCTGCTGATGGACGAACCGTTTGGCGCGCTCGACGAGTTCACCCGCAACAAGCTCGACAGCGACCTGCGCCAGCTTTGGGCCGAGCGTGACCTGACGGTGGTGTTCGTCACCCACAGCATTTTCGAGGCGGTGTATCTCTCGTCGCGGGTCGTGGTGATGGGGGCTCGCCCCGGGCGGGTGATCGCCGATGTCGCCATCGACGGCCCACAGGTACGCGACGAGGCCTACCGCACCTCCCCGGCGTTCATCGCGCAATGCGCTTACCTGTCCCAGCTGCTGGCCCAGGCCAACGGCGAACCGGCTTGAGGGCCCCTGAATGAGCCAAACCCCTGCTCCCTGGTTACGTAACCCCGCCGTGCTGCGCATCGTCTCGCCACTGCTTGTCGGCACCTTGCTGCTGGGCCTGTGGCAGCTGGCCTGCATCGCCTGGCAGGTACCGGTGTACCTGGTGCCATCCCCTGCAGACATCGGCCGCACGCTGATCATCGACGGCCCGATGCTGCTCGGGGCACTGTGGATGACCCTGAAAATCACCTTCCTGTCGTTCACCCTTGCGGTCGTCATCGGCACCCTGGCTGCGTTCGTGTTCGTGCAAAGCCGGGTGATCGAAGCCAGCCTGTTCCCCTACGCGATACTGCTGCAGGTGACGCCGGTGGTGGCGATCGCCCCGCTGATCATCATCTGGTGCAGCGACACTACCGTGGCGCTGGTGATCTGCGCCACGTTGGTCGCGGTGTTCCCGATCATCGCCAACACGGTACTGGGCCTGCGCAGCGTCAACCCTGGGCTTGTCAACCTGTTCCGCCTCAACCGCGCCAGCCGCTGGCAGGTGCTGCTGCGCCTGCGCATCCCCAGTGCCTTGCCGTGCTTTTTCGCCGGCCTGCGGATTGCCAGCGGGCTGGCGTTGATCGGCGCCGTGGTGGCGGAGTTCGTGGCTGGCACCGGTGGGACCGGTGCGGGGCTTGCGTACCAGATTCTGCAAGCGGGCTTTCAACTCAACATTCCGCGGCTGTTCGCCGCCCTGGTGCTGATCGCCCTCACCGGCGTCGCGCTGTTCAGCCTGATGGCCCTGCTGGCACGCCTGAGCCTGCGCCACTGGCACGAAAGTGAACTGGGCTAAGCCCCTGGAGCCGTACATGAAGCAACATGCCGACAGCTGGCTGATACGTAACGCCAGCGCCATTCTCACGGGGCTACGCGGCGCGCCAGCGCGTCATGCCGGCCCAGACATCCGCATCAGCCACGGGCGCATCGCGGCCCTCGGGGCGCTGCAACCGCTGCCAGGCGAGCGGGTGCTCGACGCCACCGATTGCGTGGTCTACCCGGGGTGGGTGAACACCCACCATCACCTGTTCCAGTCGCTGCTCAAAGGCATCCCGGCAGGTATCGACCAAAGCCTGGGGGCCTGGTTGGGTGCAGTGCCCTACCGCTACCGCAGCCTGTTCGATGAACACAGCTTCCGCCTGGCGACGCGTATCGGCCTGGTGGAACTGGCCCGCTCCGGCTGCAGCACAGTGGCCGACCACCATTACCTGTACCTGCCAGGCATGGCGTTTGACAGCGCGCAGATCCTGTTCGAGGAGGCCGAGCGGCTAGGCCTGCGCTTCGTGCTGTGCCGGGGCGGGGCAACCCAGGTGCGCCAGGCCGAAGGCACGGCAAGCGCTGGGCCGGAAACCCTGGATCAATACCTGAGTGACGTCGACCGGCTGGTGCGCACCTACCACGACCCCGCCGCCGATGCCTGGCGCCGGGTAGTGATGGCCCCCACCAGCCCGCCGTATTCGATGCCGCCCGAGCACCTGCGCGAAACCGCCAGGGCTGCGCGCAGGCTGGGTATCCGCCTGCACAGCCACCTGAGCGAAACGGTGGAGTACCAGAACGAAGTGCAGCGCCGCCACAACCTGTCGCCGGTGGCATTTTGCGCGGAGCACGAGTGGCTCGGCGCCGACGTGTGGTTCGCCCACCTGGTCAAGCTCAGCCACGAGGAAATCCAGCTGTTGGGCGCTACCGGCACTGGCGTTGCTCATTGCCCGCAGAGCAACGGCCGGCTAGGCAGTGGCATCGCTGACATCGTCGCCATGGAAGCGGCAGGTATGCCGATTTCGATCGGCGTAGACGGTGCCGCCTCCAACGAAGCCTGCGACATGATCAGCGAAACCCACGCCGCCTGGCTGATGCAGCGGGCCAAAGCTGGCGAGCGGGCCTTGCCAGCCTACGCCGGCGGCCAGCAGGAGGGCGGCGCGCATGTTGCCTGCGTGGAAGACGTGGTGCGCTGGGGCACTGCCGGTGGCGCGCAGGTGCTGGGGCTGGATGCACTGGGCACGCTGGAGGTGGGCAAGGCAGCGGACCTGGCGCTGTATCGGCTGGACCAGCCGTGCTACTTCGGCCTGCATGACGTAGGCATTGCGCCGGTGGTGGGCGGTGGCCGGCCGACATTGCGCGCATTGCTGGTAGGCGGGCGCCTGAGCGTGGAGAACGACGCGATTCCTGGTCTGGACCTGGCAGAACTGGGCAGCCAGGCGCGCGAGGCCGTGGTGCGGCTGCAACGGGCGGTGGGGGTGCGGGCGTGAGGTGGACAGTCGCTATTTCCAGAAGCTGGAAGGTGCCTAGGAAACCAGGGGCGATTCAGAGAGAGATTCAGCACCGGCGCAGGTCGGGAATTCGATCTGGGAGCTCATGTTATTCGGTTCTCATCTAGCCATTGCCGTAGTTGATACGCCTGTGGGAAGCCCCGGCGAGCTAACAAATGCACCCATCGTGCACCCGTAGAGAAATAGGGAATGATCGAGAAAGCGTGAAGGTGCGGAAGGTGCGGAAGGTGCGGAAATTATGGCGTCCCAGGGCAGGTTCGAACTGCCAACCTTCCCCTTAGGAGGGGGATGCTCTATCCAATTGAGCTACTGAGACGCAAGCACCTGCAGCGAGCGCTGCGAAGCGGGACGGCAAGCATGTTAACCAGCCCATTGCCGTTTGTCATGTCTGCGCCGGGCTTTTTCGCGTAATCCTTTTCTGCCACTGCTATGCCGCAGGCAAAACGCCCTGTTCGCGCAGCAATCTGAACAACCCCGAGACTGCATTATCCAGTGTGCTGGAGTTGTCGAGCACATGCACGGACGGGTCGGCCGCAGCCTGCAAGCGTGCGCTACGAGCCAAGCGCTGCTCCACTTCTTCTGCGCTTTCGCGACCACGCGCCAGCAACCGCTGGCGCAGTATCTCGGGTTGGACCTCGACCAACACTGCCAGCAGGTCCGGATAGCGCCGGCGCGCCTCTGCCAGATAGGCCCGCGAGCCATTCACCAGCACTGCCCTGCCTGACCCCAGCCACTGGTCGACCTGCTGTGGAATGCCATAGTCCAGGCCGTTGGCGTGCCAGTGCATGGCAAACGCACCCTGTGCAAGCAGGATCTGAAACTGTTCGGCAGAGACGCCATGCGCATCTTCGCCCCTGGCTTCGGCTGAACGAGTGATGACGCGGCGGGCAATGACCACCCCGGCCGCCGTCAGCCGCTCACGTGAAGCTTCGATCAGGGAATCTTTCCCCGAACCCGACGGTCCTATCAGAAATACCAGCCGCCCTGTCCCTGATCGGCGGTTGCTTGCGTCATGTTGCATAGCCACTATGCTCTATGGAGGGAAACCGGTGCATTTTAGGGGTTTTCCAACCCTTTTGCTGCGTTTTACCAGTTTTTGACGGCAAAAGTCTGACAGTTAGGTAAGCCGGACCATGTAAAACTTTTCAAACCAGTACTCATTTCTGATAATTGGTACTGGCATAAAGCCTTTATCCGGCTCACTATTTGTCACAGAATTGACGCCAAGGAAACGGCGACCATGAGGCAAGATGAACATCCATTTTTCACTGACGGTTGAACATTTTGTCGTCGCCACGGTCGTACTTCCACCCCGTGCGGCCAATTTGAGAACCGCTTCCCCTGAACCAAAATCCGGTCAATTTATATGCGCCCAATGAAACAGGCTATTTATTCGAGCCGCACCGCTGACAAGTTTGTCGTCCGCCTGCCAGACGGGATGCGTGAGCGCATTGCCGAGGTAGCGCGCAACCATCACCGCAGCATGAACTCCGAGATCATCGCACGCCTGGAGCAGAGCCTTATCCAGGAAGGGGCGCTGGGTGACGAGCTGAGCATGCGCCTGGACAGCCCTGAGCTGTCCCTGCATGAGCGCGAGCTGCTGCAACGCTTCCGCCAGCTTTCCCACCGCCAGCAGAACGCCCTGGTCGCCCTCATCGCTCACGATGTGGAAATGGCCGCCGACGCTTCCTGAAGGTTGCAGCGGACGCAAAAAAGCCAGCGCAAGCTGGCTTTTTTTATGGGAGGCCGGTTGCTGCAGCTACTGCACCAAGGCACGCCCTTGATGCAGTGCAAACGCCTTGCAACGGCGACAAACAGGCTACAGCAGGAACAACGTAGCCAGGCCCAGGAAGATGAAGAAACCGCCGCTGTCAGTCACAGCGGTGATCATCACACTCGCCCCCATCGCCGGATCGCGCCCCAGACGGGCCAGGGTCATCGGGATAAGCACACCCATCAGCGCCGCCAGCAACAGATTCAGGGTCATCGCGGCAGTCATCACCACCCCCAGTGACCAGCTGCCGTATAGCCAGAACGCCACCGCACCAATCACCCCACCCCATACCAGGCCATTGATCAGCGAAACCGCCAACTCCTTGCGCATCAGGCGGCTGGTGTTGCCCGGCGACACCTGGTCAAGCGCCATGGCACGGACGATCATGGTGATGGTCTGGTTACCCGAGTTACCACCAATACCGGCAACGATCGGCATCAATGCAGCCAAAGCCACCAGCTTTTCAATCGAGCCCTCGAACACACCGATCACCCGCGAAGCCAAAAAGGCGGTAATCAGGTTGATCGCAAGCCAAGCCCAACGGTTGCGGAACGAGCGCCAGACCGAAGCGAAGATGTCTTCTTCCTCGCGCAGACCGGCCATGTTGAGGACTTCGCTTTCGCTTTCCTCACGAATCAGGTCGACCATTTCGTCAATGGTCAAACGGCCAATCAGGCGCTCGCCCTTGTCGACTACAGGGGCAGAGACCAGGTCGTAACGTTCAAAGGCTTGGGCTGCATCGTAGGCATCTTCCTCGGGCTGGAAGGACACGGGGTCAGTTGCCATGACCTCCGCTACCTTCTTCTCCGGGTCGTTGACCAGCAGGCGCTTGATCGGCAACACCCCCTTGAGGATGCCGTCGTAATCAACCACGAACAGTTTGTCGGTGTGGTTGGGCAACTCTTTCAGGCGGCGCAGATAGCGCAATACCACTTCCAGGCTCACGTCTTCGCGGATGGTAACCATCTCGAAGTCCATCAGCGCACCGACCTGCTCCTCGTCGTAGCTCAGCGCCGAACGCACACGTTCGCGTTGCTGGGCATCGAGGGTTTCCATCAGCTCGTGAACAACATCACGCGGCAGCTCAGGGGCCAGGTCGGCCAGCTCGTCGGCGTCCATTTCCTTGGCGGCAGCCAACAGCTCGTGATCGTCCATGTCGGCGATCAGCGATTGGCGAACCGAGTCGGACACTTCGAGCAAGATGTCGCCATCGCGATCCGAGCGCACCAGCTGCCAGACCGTCAGGCGATCTTCCAGAGGCAAGGCTTCGAGGATATAGGCGATGTCGGCAGGGTGCAGGTCATCAAGCTTGCGCTGCAGCTCGACGAGGTTCTGGCGGTGGACCAGATTTTCCACCAGGTCGTTGTGCGCGCCTTCCTGACGATGGGTAAGGTCTTCGACCACGCGCTGGCGCTGCAGCAGTTCGATCACCTGGGCCAGGCGATCCTGCAGGCTGTCTTGCGCTTTCTTTACTTCTACTTCAGTCATAGGCGAACTCCACTCCCAGCAGCGGAGCACGCCGGGAGAATCAATCGGTCAGATCTTTCTGTACGAATCTTGTTAGCGAGTAACTACTGGGTAAGTCCATGGTGGTTTTCCACAAGCCCCGGCGGGGCTGACGGGCGCAATCATACACTGCTAAAGCTGTCAGATCGCTTAAATTTTTGGCCAGAACAATCGTTTGCGCGATAAAGCTGGGACAACGCGTGAAGCTATCAGTGCGACGGTTGTTGTGGAGGGGAAAGCACATTTAATTTCGGGATGTGTGGCGCCATGGCGAATTCAGGGCTGCTGCGCGCCCAAGCTACGCCACACTTATTACAGGAGAGCTTAGATCGATACGGCCAACAATTCTGTGGCGCAGAAAAACAAAAAGCCCGCTCAATCGAGCGGGCTTCTTGATGGGGTATGGCGGACTCAGCAGGATTCGAACCTGCGACCGCTCGGTTCGTAGCCGAGTACTCTATCCAGCTGAGCTATGAGTCCGTGATGGTAGTTTTAGACCAGGTTACCACTGGTTGACTGAAATGGCTTTGCAAGCAGAACCACTTCAAGAAAGTGGCGGACTCAGCAGGATTCGAACCTGCGACCGCTCGGTTCGTAGCCGA
>NZ_SSOE01000069.1:0-103480 GCF_029871175.1 Pseudomonas sp. BN607 | reverse complement strand
TTCGAACCTGCGACCGCTCGGTTCGTAGCCGAGTACTCTATCCAGCTGAGCTATGAGTCCGTGTCTTGCCGCGCATTATAGGTCGCTGAAACATTTTTGCAAGAAGCTTTTCGTTGTAAAACAACTACTTAGCGCTCTTACCGTTTACAGCGCCCTACGCAAATAATGGCGGTGAAGGGGGGATTCGAACCCCCGATACCCTTATGAGGTATACTCCCTTAGCAGGGGAGCGCCTTCGGCCACTCGGCCACCTCACCGCAACACGAGGCGAATATTAAAGAACCTCTTTCACCTTTGCAACCCTTTTTTTGAAAAAAACTTCAAAAAAATTAAAGGCTTGGCTCTTCATCCTTCTCTTTCTTGATCCGCAGGTAGATTTCCTCGCGGTGAACAGCCACTTCTTTCGGGGCGCTGACGCCAATACGCACCTGGTTGCCCTTTACGCCGAGCACCGTCACGGTGATCTCGCCGTCTCCAATGATCAGGCTCTCGGCGCACCGACGAGTCAGAATCAACATAGCTTTCTCCTTACGCAAAACATTCAGGGGTAACAGTCTGGGGTATCAGGGCCGGTCGCGGACGACGACCTGGCCCGGTTACGCGCCACACAGTGCAGGACAGGGCCTGTACGGCGCGCAGAAACACGAAGGGCGCGGCACCGGCCGCGCCCTTCAAGGGCAGCGCCTTACTCGCCCTGTCGGGCCGGGGCGTCGAGATCGAACGCGGTGTGCAGCGCGCGAACGGCCAGCTCCAGGTACTTCTCTTCGAGCACCACCGAAACCTTGATTTCGGAAGTGGAGATCATCTGGATGTTGATGCTCTCCTTGGCCAGGGCTTCGAACATGCAGCTGGCAACACCAGCGTGCGAACGCATGCCGACACCGACGATCGAGACCTTGGCGATCTTGGTGTCGCCGATCACTTCACGGGCACCGATTTCGCGGGCGGTGTTTTCCAGCACGCTCTGCGCCTTCTCGTACTCATTGCGGTGTACGGTAAAGGTGAAGTCGGTGGTGTTATCGTGAGCAACGTTCTGCACGATCATGTCCACTTCGATGTTCGAAGCACTGATCGGGCCGAGGATCTTGAAGGCCACGCCCGGGGTGTCCGGCACGCCGCGAATGGTCAGCTTGGCTTCATCACGGTTGAAGGCGATACCGGAAATGATCGGCTGTTCCATGGATTCCTCTTCATCAATGGTAATGAGGGTACCTGGACCCTCTTTGAAGCTGTGCAGCACGCGCAGCGGAACGTTGTACTTGCCGGCAAACTCCACAGAACGGATCTGCAGCACCTTGGAGCCGAGGCTGGCCATTTCCAGCATCTCTTCAAAGGTGATCTTCTCCAGGCGACGGGCCTGTGGCACAACGCGCGGGTCAGTGGTGTAGACGCCATCGACATCGGTGTAGATCTGGCACTCGTCAGCCTTCAACGCCGCCGCCAAGGCCACGCCGGTGGTGTCGGAGCCACCACGACCCAAGGTGGTGATGCTGCCGTGCTCGTCCACACCCTGGAAGCCTGCAACCACGACCACGCGGCCTTCCTTGAGGTCGGCACGAATCTTCTGGTCGTCGATTTGCAGGATGCGCGCCTTGTTGTGCGCGCTGTCGGTGAGAATGCGCACCTGGTTGCCGGTGTAGGACACCGCTGGCACACCACGCTTGATCAAGGCCATGGTCAGCAGGGCGATGGTGACCTGCTCACCGGTCGACACGATCACGTCCAGCTCACGCGGAACCGGCTGATCGGTGATCTGCTTGGCCAGGTCGATCAGGCGATTGGTTTCACCGCTCATGGCCGACAGCACAACTACCAGATCGTCGCCCGCTTCACGGTGTTTCTTGACCTTTTCGGCTACCTGCTCGATCCGCTCGATGGAACCGACAGAGGTGCCGCCAAATTTCTGTACGATCAACGCCATTTCAATGGTGCCTCAGCCCATACAGGGCCCCAAAAAACAATCCAACATGAAGGGGTGGACGGGAGTGGCCTGTGTGGCGACTGGCCCCTCCACCCCTTCATCTCAAAGTCCCTGCTCTGCGAATGGCACGGCCAGCGCCAGGGCCTGGTCCAGTGCAGCGACGTCGACGCCACCACCCTGGGCCATGTCCGGACGGCCACCGCCCTTGCCACCCACCGCCGCAGCGGCTTGCTTCATCAGATCGCCAGCCTTGAGTTGGCTGGAGAGGTCCTTGGTCACGCCGGCCACCAGCACGACCTTGCCCTCATGCTCGCTGCCCAGCAGGATCACTGCGTGGCCGAGCTTGTTCTTCAGCTGATCGACCAGGGCCAGCAGGGCCTTGCCATCCTGCCCATCCAGGCGGGCGGCGAGGACCTTGGCACCCTTGACCTCAACGGCCGCGTTGGAGAGATCATCCCCGGCGGCGCTGGCGGCCTTGGCCTGCAGCTGTTCCAGCTGCTTCTCCAGCTGGCGGTTGCGCTCAAGCACAGCCGACAACTTGTCGATCAGGTTGTCGCGGTTACCCTTGACCAGTTGCGCCGCTTCCTTGACCTGCTCTTCGGCAGCGTTCAGGTAGGCCAGCGCAGCAGCACCGGTAACCGCTTCGATGCGGCGCACACCAGAGGCTACGCCGCCTTCGCTGATGATCTTGAACAGGCTGATGTCACCGGTGCGCTTGGCGTGGATACCGCCGCACAGCTCGACCGAGAAATCGCCGCCCATGCTCAGCACACGCACAGTGTCGCCGTACTTCTCGCCAAACAGCGCCATGGCGCCCTTGGCCTTGGCGGTTTCGATGTCGGTCAGCTCGGTTTCAACCGGGGTGTTCTTGCGAATCTCGCGGTTGACGATGTCTTCCAGCTGCTTGATCTGCTCCGGCTTCACCGCTTCGAAGTGGCTGAAGTCGAAACGCAGGCGCTGGCTGTCGACCAGAGAACCCTTCTGCTGTACGTGCTCGCCCAGCACCTGGCGCAATGCTTCGTGCAACAGGTGGGTGGCGGAGTGATTCAACGAGGTGGCGTGCTGAACGTCGGCATCGACCTTGGCCTCGACTGGCGAACCGATCAGCAGCGCACCGCTGGCCACCACGCCGTGGTGCAGGAAGGCGCCGCCGGTCTTGGTGGTATCACGCACGTCAAAGCGTGCAGCACCTGCCTGCAGGAAGCCGCTATCACCGACCTGGCCACCGGACTCGGCGTAGAACGGCGTGCGGTCGAGCACCACAACGCCCTGCTCGCCTTCACCCAGCTGGTCAACGGACTGGCCGTCCTTGTACAGGGCGATGATCTTGCCCTGGCCCTCGGTGGCGTCGTAACCGAGGAACTCGGTAGCGCTGTCGACCTTGACCAGGCTGTTGTAGTCCATGCCGAAGGCGCTGGCGGAACGGGCACGCTCACGCTGGGCGTCCATTTCACGCTCGAAGCCGGCTTCGTCGATGGTCAGCTCGCGCTCACGGGCGATGTCGGCAGTCAGGTCCATCGGGAAGCCGTAGGTGTCGTACAGCTTGAACACCACGTCGCCCGGTACCACGTCGCCCTGCAGCTGGGCCAGGTCCTGCTCGAGGATGCGCAGGCCTTGCTCCAGGGTCTTGGCGAACTGCTCTTCTTCGGCTTTGAGCACGCGCTCGATGTGCGCCTGCTGGCTCTTCAGCTCCGGGAAGGCTTCGCCCATTTCGGCGACCAGGGCCGCAACGATCTGGTAGAAGAAGCTGCCCTTGGCGCCCAGCTTGTTGCCGTGGCGGCAAGCGCGGCGAATGATGCGGCGCAGTACGTACCCGCGGCCTTCGTTGGACGGCAGCACGCCGTCGGCAATCAGGAAGCCGCACGAACGGATGTGGTCGGCGACCACTTTCAGCGAGGCCTGGCCGTCATTGCTGCAACCGATGGCCTTGGCTGCGGCAGCCAGCAGGTTCTGGAACAGGTCGATCTCGTAGTTCGAGTGCACGTGCTGCAGCACGGCGCTGACGCGCTCCAGGCCCATGCCGGTGTCCACCGACGGGGCTGGCAGCGGGTGCAGCACGCCATCGGCGGTGCGGTTGAACTGCATGAAGACGTTGTTCCAGATCTCGATGTAGCGGTCACCGTCTTCTTCTGGCGAGCCGGGTGGGCCGCCCCAGATATCCGCGCCGTGGTCGTAGAAGATCTCGGTGCAAGGGCCGCACGGGCCGGTATCGCCCATGGTCCAGAAGTTGTCGGAAGCGTATGGCGCGCCCTTGTTGTCGCCAATGCGCACCATGCGCTCTGCCGGCACGCCAACTTCCTTGGTCCAGATGTCGTAGGCTTCGTCGTCAGTGGCGTAGACGGTGACCCAGAGCTTTTCCTTGGGCAGGTTCAGCCATTTGTCCGAGGTCAGGAACGTCCAGGCGAACGTGATGGCATCGCGCTTGAAATAGTCGCCGAAGCTGAAGTTGCCCAGCATTTCGAAGAAGGTATGGTGACGCGCGGTGTAACCGACGTTTTCCAGGTCGTTGTGCTTGCCGCCCGCCCGCACGCACTTCTGGCTGCTGACCGCACGGGTGTAGGCACGCTTCTCTGCGCCGAGGAAGCAGTCCTTGAACTGGTTCATGCCTGCGTTGGTGAACAGCAGGGTCGGGTCGTTGTTCGGGATCAGCGAACTGGAGGCGACTCGGGTATGGCCCTGCTCTTCGAAGAAGCGAAGGAAGGCTTCACGGATTTCTGCGCTTTTCATAGGTTCTTCCACGGAAACGGCGGCCCTGTTGGGCAAACGCGTCGACGAAACGACGGCAAAGGGCCGCATTATATCGGTCCTGCGGTCTCGATGCAGTGTGTTTATACGATTGAAACCATCGTTTGGACGGTTTTTCGGGCTATGCAAACGAAAACGACATGACCGGATGCTAAATCCTGTGTTTCGCCACTGGCAAGCCAATTACCGCTTATGGGGAGGGAAAATGGAACAGGCGGTGAATTAAAAGGTTTTCATCATGGATAGGATCCGAAACTGCATCACCCGCGAAGCGGGTGACCCCCGCCTCAGCCCAGCCGCTGCCCAGAGTCCGGCACGATCAGGATCCCGGCGCGCAGGCCGTTCCTGACCTTGGGGTTGGGGAAGATGATGCGCGCGCCCTCCTCCTCGACCACCCAACGCATCTCGGCCAGGTCTTCAGCCAGCAGGTAGCCCTTGCTCAGCTCGGAGAAGTTCTCGATGTCCGCTGGCAGGTGCAGGTGGAAACTGTCGCTGTGCTTGATGATCTCGCGGGCGACACTGAACAGCTGCAGACCATCCAGCGAGCCCTCACCCTCTGGCTCGGTATGTTCGATGATGCGGATAAGCCGCTCTTCGAGCTTGTCGAGGTTGACCTGCTCGTTCTGGCCGAACGGGCGTGCTTTGCCCAGCTCCAGAGTGAAAGCTTCTGCTTCCAGCTGCTCGTAGGTGAAGGCGCTGAAGGTGATGGACGACTTGCTCTGCAGCAACACGGCCTCCATGCCCGCTGCGGCCAGCCGTGCCAACTCGCGGCGGGAATGCTTGCGCCCTTCCTTATAAGGGTACAAGGCAAACTGCTCGATCTTTGAGCCCCGGATGGCAGTGTGCAGGTCGTAATGGAGGCGACTGCGCCCCGGCTTGCTGAAAAATACCCGGGCGAATTGCTCCAGCTCCGCAGCACGCAATGCCTCAAACCCGCTGGACAGCTCATGCCGGCCATTGAACAGGCGGTTGATGTCCTGCTCGATGAAGCGCTCGCCCTTGCGGATTGCCGGTGGGTTGCCGAACAGGAACAACACCCGCGCCTTGGGCTTTATCTTGCCATTGGCCACGCCGTGCAGCAGCCGTTCGAGCAACTCGATCGGCGCCGTTTCGTTGCCATGGATGCCGGCCGACAACAGCAAGTCCAGCCCGCAATCATCGGTTTCGGCCGGGCGCACCTCGAGTGCGCCCTCTCCCAACCAGCGCAAACGCGCCCCCTTGGGTGTCACTTGGGTCTTCTCGGCCGGTTCGTGATCGGTGAGGGTCAGCTCAAGCAATTTGCCAAGGGCGAGCATAGGGACTTCCTTAGTGTGTATGGCCGCAGTCGGGGCCATGGACGTGATCGTCGTCTTCAGCGACTTCGGCCGGCTCCATTTCCAGCTGCAGGCTGACCAGGTTGGTGGCCATCGGGCGCAGCAGCAAGTTGGCGTACTCGGTGTCGTCTTCCTCGACATCCACGCCGATCAGCAACTGGCCACGGCCGTCCTGCTGAATCCACACTTCCTTGCCTTGCCACACTACGGCGAACCGGGTGCAGGAGGTTTCCAGCTGGGTGCCGTCTTCGTCTTCGAGGATCAGGCGCAGGGCGTCGGTCATTACAATTCTCTCTTCAAGGTTGGCGTTGGAACGGGTACACCGAGCCCAACTTCAGGATCTGGGTCAAGTCGTCCAGTGCCGTACGGCATTCCAGCAGCAGTTGCGGGTCGGCCAGGTCCGCCTCGACGAGGCGGTCGCGATAGTGCTTGTCGACCCACTGCAACAGGGTGTCGTACAGCGGGGCGGTCATGATAACGCCTTGGTTGACCGCCGCCAGTTCCGTTTCCTTCAATGCCACACGCAAACGCAGGCAAGCCGGCCCACCGCCGTTCTGCATGCTTTGCTTGAGGTCGAACACCTTGACCTCCTTCACCGGGCCGCCCTGGCTGGTCAGCTGGCCGAGGTAGGCCCAGACCCGCTCGTTGTTGCGGCATTCTTCCGGCACCACCAGCAGCATGGAGCCGTCATCACGGCTGAGCAGCTGGCTGTTGAACAGGTAGGAACGCACCGCGTCCTCTACCGTCACCGCCGCCCGGGGCACGCAGATGGCTTGAAAGTTGCCACCCTTGCTGGCCAGTTTAGCTTGCAGCTGGCCGAGTACCGCGTCGGTCTCGAGGAACGCGTCCTCGTGGTAGAACAGCACCTCCCCGTTCCCCACCGCAATTACGTCATTGTGGAACACCCCCTGGTCAATCACCGCCGGATTCTGTTGAGCGTAGACCACACCGTCATCGCTCAACCCATGCAACCGGGCCACGGCTTGCGAGGCCTCCAGGGTTTGCCGGGCCGGGTATTTCTGCGGTGCCGGGTAACGGTTGTCGAAGGCACTGCGGCCATAGACGAAAAACTCCACGCCAGCTTCGCCATAGTCGCGGCAGAAGCGCGTGTGGTTGGCAGCGCCCTCGTCACCGAACTGTGCCACGGCAGGCAGCGCTGCATGGTGGGCAAAGTGTTGCTCATGGTTGAACATGGCGCCGAGCACGCGGCTGGTGGTCGGGTGCTCGATGCTGCGGTGGTACTTGCAGTTGAGGTTGGCGGCAGTGAAATGCACGCGCCCATCGGCCGTGTCGGCGCTGGGGCTGACCGTGGCGGCGTTCGCCACCCACATGCTTGATGCCGAGCAACTGGCCACCAGCAACGGCATGGCTTCCTTGGCAGCCCGCTGGATCACTTCGGCATCGCTGCCACTGAAGCCCAGGCGGCGCAGCGCGGCCACGTCCGGGCGCTCCTGCGGCGCCAGTACGCCCTGCTTGAAGCCCATGTCGGCCAGCGCCTTCATCTTCGCCAGCCCTTGGCGCGCGGCCTCTCGCGGGTTGGACCCCTGCTGGCTGTTGCTCTGCGAAGCCACGTTGCCATAGGACAGGCCGCCGTAGTTGTGGGTAGGCCCCACCAGGCCATCAAAATTCACTTCATAGGATTTCATCGGCTAGGCTCCGTGACCTGTTGTTATAGGGTGACGCCCGGCGTCAGGGTCGCCGGCAAGGCAAGGCTGGCGGCCTCCAGCGAAGCCACGGGGTAAGCGCAGTAGTCAGCCGCGTAATAGGCACTGGCACGGTGGTTGCCACTGGCACCGACGCCACCGAACGGCGCAGTGCTGGCGGCGCCGGTCAGCTGCTTGTTCCAGTTGACGATGCCGGCACGGCTGCGCAGCCAGAAGTACTGGTAGCGGGCGCGCGAGTCGGACAGCAGCCCGGCGGCCAGGCCATACTGGGTGTTGTTGGCCTCATCGATGGCGGCGTCGAAGTCGGGGTAGCGGATCACTTGCAGCAGCGGGCCAAAGAACTCTTCGTCCGGGCGCTCAACCACCGCGGAGACATCGACAATACCCGGGGTCAGCAGCGCGGCATCGGCGTGCGGCTGGGTCATTTCCAGCAGTTTCACCGCCCCCTTGGCAGCCAGTTCAGCCTGGGCCGCCATCAGTGCCCGGGCCGCCTGCAGCGAAATCACCGAGCCCATGAACGGCGCCGGCTGCTCATCGAATGCCCCCACGGTGATGGTTTTGCACACCTCGACCAGGCGGGTGATCAGCGCATCACCCCAGGTACCTTGCGGTACCAGCAGGCGCCGCGCGCAGGTGCAGCGCTGGCCGGCGGAAATGAACGCTGACTGGATAATGGTGTACACCGCCGCATCGACGTCCTTGACCTCATCGACCACCAACGGGTTGTTGCCGCCCATTTCCAGGGCGAGGATCTTGTCCGGGCGCCCGGCGAACTGCTGGTGCAGCAGGTTGCCGGTGCGGCTGGAGCCGGTGAAGAACAGGCCATCGATACCCGGGTTGGCAGCCAGCGCCACGCCGGTTTCACGCGCGCCTTGCAGCAGGTTGAGCACACCCGCCGGCAGGCCGGCGGCGATCCAGCAGTTGACGGTCAGTTCGGCAACCTTGGGGGTCAGCTCGCTGGGCTTGAACACCACGCAGTTGCCGGCCAGCAGCGCCGGCACGATGTGGCCGTTGGGCAAATGGCCGGGGAAGTTGTAGGGCCCGAACACCGCCACCACGCCGTGCGGCTTGTGCCGCAGCACCGCCGTGGCGTCAGCCAGGGGGCCACTTTTCTCGCCCGTGCGCTCACGGTAGCTTTGTACCGAGATGGCCACCTTGTTGATCATGCTGGTGACTTCGGTCGCCGACTCCCACAGCGGCTTGCCGGTTTCCTCGCCAATGCACTGGGCCATGGCTTCGGCATGCACCTTCAACTGCGCGGCAAATTTCTCCAGGACATCAATGCGTGCCTCAAGGCTCAATTGCGCCCACGCCGGGAAAGCCTGACGCGCAGCCTGCACGGCGGCGTCCACCTGACGGGCATCTGCGCCCTGCCCTTGCCAGATCACGGCCTGGGTCACCGGGTTCAGCGACTGCAGGGTTTCGCCCTGGCCGGCCTGCCAATTACCGGCAATGTAATGCGTGGTCATTTATTGGGCCTCCCGGCTAGCCGACAGCGGCACGGCGCGCACATTGTCGCCGGCGCCCATACGCAGGCGCTTGGCAGTCAGCGGGTCGACCACCAGCGTGCCGGCGGCCAGCCGCGCGGGTGCAGCGGTAATGCGGCAGTCGTCGCGCTTGCGGTTATGAATGATGTAGGGGGTAGCGTCATCGCCCGGCGTTCCGACCGCCAGTACCAGGGTCTGGCTCTCGCGCACCGCGCGGATCCTGGCGGTGTCGCATTCGATGGCGGGGCCGGCATCAAAGATGTCGACGTAGCCCTGGTAGTTGAAACCTTCCTGCTTGAGCATGGCCAGCGCCGGCTCGGTGTCCTTGTGCACACGACCTATCACGTTGCGCGCCGCCTCGGACAGGAAGCAGGTATACAGCGGGAATTTGGGCATCAGCTCGGCGATGAACGACTTGTTGCCTACGCCGGTAAGGTAGTCGGCCTGGCTGAACTCCATCTTGAAGAAGTGCCGGCCCAGGCTTTCCCAGAACGGCGAGCGGCCCTGCTCATCGGACATACCGCGCATTTCGGCGATGATCTTCTTGCCGAACAGCTCGGGGAACTCGGCGATGAACAGCATGCGCGCACGCGACAGCAGGCGCCCGTTGAGCCCGGAGCGGTAGTCGCTGCGCAGGAACAGCGAGCACAGCTCGGAGTTGCCGGTCAGGTCGTTGGCCAGGAACAGCGTGGGGATTTCGCGATAGATCTTCAGCTCCTGCGAAGCACTGACGGTAAGGCCGACGCGGTAGTTGTACCAAGGCTCGCGCAGGCCGACGGCACCGGCAATGGCACTGATACCCACCACCATGCCCTCGACGTTTTCCAGCACGAACAGGTAGTCGGTGTCGCCACGCTCGGCTTCGCCGCGGAAGCTCTTTTCCGCCCAGCCAACGCGATGCCGCAGGCGCTCTTCGTTGGCCGGCAGCGTGGTCAGCCCGGTAGTACCGGTGCTGCGTGCCAATTCGATCAACGCAGGCAAATCGCTGCTGCGTACAGGACGAACGATCATGCTATCTCCTTGTGCGGCGGCATCGGCCGGCGCGAAACTCTGCTAACGCATCAATCCCGAAACGTCTGTTGCCAGACCTCAGACCGCCACCAGGCGCACACTGGCGCCCTCGCCCACGCCCAGCGCTTCGGCTGCAGCCACGCTCAGGCTGACCGGCTTGCCCGGCACCCAGTCGAGGTCCAGCAATACCGCGCGGTAGTCCTGCAACTGGCCGTTGCACACCAGATAAGGGCGCCCGCCCTTGGCCGGCGCCTCTTCGATCTTCACCGGCACCACCCGGCTCTGGGCGATCGAGCGAATGCCCGAGGTGCGCGCATGCAAGGTCGGGCCGCCGTCGAAGATGTCGATGTAGTGTTCGGTTTCGAAGCCTTCACGCATGAGGATGTCGAAGGTGATCTGCGCCCGCGGGTGCACCTGGCCCATGGCTTCCTGCGCCAGGTCAGGCAGCAGCGGCACATAGATCGGGTAATGCGGCATCAGTTCGGCGAGGAAGGTACGGCTCTTCAGGCCGCACAGGTGCTCGGCATGGGCATAGTTGAGGTCGAAGAAGTTGCGCCCGATGGCATCCCAGAACGGTGATTCGCCTTGCTCGTCGCTGTAGCCGACGATCTCGGTCACTACCGAGTCGGCGAAGCGCTCCGGGTGTGCCGCCATGAACAGCAGGCGACCGCGCGAGTTGAGCTCCGCCCAGCCGCTGTTCACCAGCTCCGGCAACACATAGAAGCTGGTCAGCAGGCTGTTGCCGGTGAGGTCATGACACAGCGACAGCACGTGAATCTTGTTGTGGATTTTCAGCTCGCGCGAGGCATGCACGAAGGTCTCGTTACGAAAGCTGTAGAACGGCTCGGAGTAGCCGGCCGAAGCGACGATGGCCGAGCAGCCGGCAAGCTTGCCGGTCTCGCTGTCTTCGAGCACGAAGAAGTAGCTTTCTTCACCGTTGAAGCTGACCTCTGCGGCGAAGGAAGTCTCGGAGGCGGCAATCTTGTCGCCCAGACGAGCGGTGTCGTCCGGCAGCGAGGTGACACCAATGGGGCTGTCTGCAGCCATGCGCTGCACTTCGTTCAGATCAGCCATTTGCGCGGGGCGCATCACCAGCATGGTGTCACTCCTTTGGAATACGGGCCGCTCATGGCGGCACGGAAAAACGGCAGGCACACGGGCACCTGCACTGGAATCGGGTATCGCCGGCCCGGCACAACCCTGGCCGGGGCCGGCGAAGGGACCGCAGGCGTATCAGCCTTGGGTCAGGGTAGCCACGGCACGCTCGAAGCGGTCCAGGCCTTCATCGATATCGGCGTCTTCCACTACCAGGCTTGGCGCGAAGCGAACCACGTCCGGGCCGGCCTGCAGCACCATCACGCCTTCCTTTTCGGCGGCATTGAGTACGTCCTTGGCCTTGCCCTGCCAGGCTTCGGTCAGCACGCAGCCCAGCAGCAGGCCAACGCCGCGCACTTGGCTGAACAGGCTGTACTTCTGGCCGATCTGCTCCAGGCGGGTCTTGAAACGCGCGTGCTTGGCCTTGATGCCAGCCAGGGTTTCAGGGGTGTTGACCACGTCCAGTACCGCGCAAGCAACGGCGCAGCCCAGTGGGTTGCCGCCGTAGGTGGTGCCGTGGGTACCGACAGCCAGGTGCTTGGCCAGCTCGCTGGTGGTCAGCATGGCGCCGATCGGGAAACCACCGCCCAGGCTCTTGGCGCTGGTCAGGATGTCTGGGGTCACGCCGAAGTGCTGGTAGGCATACAGCGAGCCGGTACGGCCTACGCCGGTCTGCACCTCGTCGAAGATCAGCAGGGCGTTGTGCTCGTCACACAGCTTGCGCGCGCCTTCCAGGTAGGCCTTGTCGGCCGGCACCACGCCGCTTTCGCCCTGGATCGGCTCGATCACCACGGCGCAGGTCTTGTCGGAAATCTGTGCCTTCAGCGCTTCCAGGTCGTTGTAGGGCACGTGGCTGATGCCAGTGATCTTCGGGCCGAAACCATCGGAGTACTTCGGCTGGCCGCCGACACTGACGGTAAACAGGGTACGGCCGTGGAAGCTGTTCACGGTGGCGATGATTTCGTGCTTTTCCGGGCCGAAGCGGTCATGGGCAACGCGACGGGCCAGCTTGAAGGCGGCCTCGTTGGACTCGGCACCGGAGTTGCAGAAGAACGCACGGTCGGCAAAGGTGGCGTCCACCAGCTTGTGCGCCAGGCGCAGGGCCGGCTCGTTGGTGAATACGTTGGAGACGTGCCAGAGGGTGTTGGCCTGTTCGGTCAGGGCCTTGACCAGTGCCGGGTGGCAGTGGCCCAAAGCATTTACCGCGATGCCGCCGGCAAAGTCGATCAGCTCGCGACCCGACTGGTCCCAGACACGGGAACCCTCGCCTCGCACAGGAATGAAGGCCGCCGGAGAATAATTGGGGACCATGACCTGGTCGAAATCGGCACGTTGCACCGGGGCTTGCTCAACGGACATCTGATGAGTCTCCTGAAGAGGAACGCTGGCCTGGAAGTGGCAAGCGATGGGGGGATTGTAAGGACTGATCCGCGCCTGTCCTTGCGGCCAAGCGACAACTTGTTACAGCGCAAAACCCAGTTTTGACAAGGCTTTCGGCAATGCGACAAACACTGTCGCAATCGCGCAGTGTACGGGAGAGCGGGGGCTGGGTGAACGGGTGTTCACAGGCAAAGTGGAGAGGGTCGCGGGTGTGAGGCGTTGTTTTTGTGTTGTGCCGGATATCGAGCGCCGCCCGCGTGGCGCTCGATATCCGCCCTCCCGAAAGCTCAGCCTTTTTCAGCCGGCGCCGAGCTCAACTCAAACGGGCTGCTGCTGCGACGCTGATTACGGTCTTCGCGCGGCGTCGCACCAAAGAAGTTGCGATACGCACTGGAGAAATGCGGCCCCGAGGAGAAACCACAGGACAAGCCAATCTGGATGATCGATTTGCTGGTCTGCATCAGCATCTGACGCGCCTTGTTCAGCCGCAGCTCCAGGTAGTACTGGCTCGGCACGCGGTTCAGGTACTGCTTGAAGATGCGCTCCAGCTGCCGGCGCGAAACGCACACGTGCTGGGCAATTTCGTCGGTGGTCAGCGGCTCTTCGATGTTGGCTTCCATCAGCAACACCGCCTGGGTCAGCTTGGGATGACTGGAGCCCAGGCGGTTCTGCAGCGGAATGCGCTGGCGCTCGCCGCCTTCGCGGATACGCTCGACAACCAGCTCCTCCGACACCGCACCGGCCAGCTCCGCACCATGGTCGCGCGCCAACACTGCCAGCAGCAGGTCGGTCACGGCCATGCCGCCGCAAGCCGTCAGGCGGTCGCGGTCCCAGTCAAACAGGTGACTGGTGGCGATGACCTTGGGGAAGCGCTCGGCAAAGTCATCCTGCCAGCGCCAATGCACGGCCGCCCGATAACCGTCGAGCAGGCCCAGCATCGCCAGCGGATACACCCCGGCAGACAGCCCGCCGATCATGCAGCCACTGCGTGCCAGCTGCTTGAGCGCCGCCGACAATGCAGCACCCACCGCCACAGGCGGCTCGTCAGCCAGCAGGAACAATTTGTGGTAGCCCTCCAGGCGGCCGTTCCACGGTTCGCCCGGCAATCGCCAGGCACCCTCCTGGGCAGGCTCGGCCTGCAGGAAGGCCATTTCGTAGACGACATCCGGATGCACCCGCTGCGCCACCTGCAACACTTCCTCGGCCAGCGCCAGGGTCAAAGGCCTGGTGCTGGGCCAGATGAGAAAACCGATTCGCTGGGTGCTCATAGGGTACGGTCCGAAACCTGAGGTCGTTCGAGTCTGTGCGCCGGGTCAGGCTGCGCTCGCCGCGCAGCATGCCCTATTCTGGTGCAAAAATGCAGCTTTTACTTCAGGCTGCCCGAAAGGAACTGCTTCAAGCGCTCCGACTGCGGGTTGGCCAGCACTTCGCGCGGGCAGCCGGTTTCTTCCACCAGGCCCTTGTGCAGGAACACCAACTGGTTGGACACCTCGCGGGCAAAACCCATTTCGTGGGTGACCACGACCATGGTTCGGCCTTCCTGCGCCAACGCCTGCATCACCTTCAGCACATCGCCGACCAGCTCCGGGTCGAGCGCCGAGGTCGGCTCGTCGAACAGCATGACCTCCGGCTCCATGGCCAGCGCACGGGCAATTGCCACACGTTGTTGCTCACCACCGGACATGTGCCCCGGGAAGGCATCCTTGCGATGGGCAACACCCACCTTGGCCAGGTAATGCTCGGCCTTTTCCAGGGCTTCCTTCTTGTTCACGCCCAGCACATGCACCGGCGCTTCGATGATGTTTTCAAGTGCAGTCATGTGCGACCACAGGTTGAAGTGCTGGAACACCATCGACAGACGCGAGCGCATACGCTGCAGCTGGCGCGGGTCGGCAGCCTTCAGCGCGCCGTCCTTGCCGGCGACCAGCTTCAGTTCTTCGTTGTTGAGCAGGATCTTGCCGGCGTGCGGCTGCTCCAGCAGGTTGATGCAGCGCAGGAAGGTCGACTTGCCCGAACCGCTGGAGCCGATGATGCTGATGACGTCGCCGGCCTTGGCCGCCAGCGACACGCCCTTGAGCACTTCGTGGCTGCCATAGCGCTTGTGCAGGTCTTGGACTTCGAGTTTGTACATGCTGTCGATTCTCACAAAGCGGTCAGTGCTTGCGCGGCGCCAGGTAGCCGAGCCAGCGGCGTTCGGCCATCTTGAACAGGCGCACCAGGATGAAGGTCAGGCACAGGTAGAACACGCCCGCCGTGATGTAGGCCTCGAAAGGCAGGTAGTACTGGGCATTGACCGTGCGCGCGGCACCGGTGATGTCGATCAGGGTAACGATCGACGCCAGGCTGGTGGTCTGCAGCATCATGATCACTTCGTTGCTGTACTGCGGCAGCGCCCGGCGCAGGGCCGATGGCAGCAGGATACGGCGGTACATTTTCATGCGCGACATGCCCATGGCCTTGGCCGCCTCGATTTCGCCGTGCGGCGTGGCCTTCAGGCTGCCGGCAATGATCTCGGCGGTGTAGGCACTGGTGTTGATGCCGAACGCCAGGCAAGCGCAGAAGGTGGCGCTGGACAGCAGCGGCCAGAATACGCTTGCCCGCACAGCCTCGAACTGGGCCAGGCCATAGTAGATCAGGAACAGCTGCACCAGCATTGGCGTACCGCGAATCACGTAGGTGTACAGCCATGCGGTCATGTTGACCAGCGGCTGCTTGGACACCCGCATCAGGCCCAGCGGTATGGCCGCCAACAGGCCGAAAAATAGCGAAATCGCCAGCAGCTTGAGGGTGGTCAGCAGGCCGCCGAAGTACAGCGGCAGTGCCTCCCAGACGACGTTGTAGTCGAAAATCATAGTTCAGCCACCTTGACGCCCACCGAGTAGCGGCGCTCCAGATACTTCAGCGCCAGCAACGAGACACTGGTCAGCACCAGGTACAGCGCCGCCACAGCCAGGAAGAAGGTGAAAGGCTCGCGGGTGGCATCGGCCGCCTGCTTGGCCTTGAACATCATGTCCTGCAGGCCGACGACCGAGATCAGCGCGGTGGCCTTGGTCAGTACCAGCCAGTTGTTGGTGAAGCCCGGAATGGCCAGGCGAATCATTTGCGGCACCTGGATGCGGAAGAACACCTGCCGCGGGCTCATGCCATAGGCCACGCCGGCCTCGGCCTGGCCCTTGGGGATGCCCAGGAACGCGCCACGGAAGGTTTCCGACAGGTAGGCGCCAAAGATGAAGCCCAGGGTACCGATGCCCGCGATCAGCGGGTTCAGGTCAATGTAGTCTTCGTAGCCGAGCAGCGGTGCCACCCGGTTGATGATGTCTTGCCCGCCGTAGAAGATCAGCAGGATCAGGACCAGGTCCGGAATGCCACGGATCACCGTGGAATACAGGTCGCCCAGCCAGGCCAGCCAGCGCACCGGCGACAAGCGCAGCGCCACACCGATCAGGCCGAGCACGATGGCCAGGGCCATCGACGACAGGGCGAGCTGCAGCGTCAGCCACGCCCCGTCGAGGATGACTGCCCCGTAGCCTTTCAACATGATGAGGTCCTCGACCTAGAGAATGAAAAATGGTGCAAACCTCAGAGCCTCTGCTGTTTGCACCATTGCACAGGTGAAACCCGACGCCTTAGTTCGAGTCTGGACCGTAGATGTCGAAGTTGAAGTACTTCTTCTCGATTTCTTTGTACTTGCCGTTGGCACGGATGGCGTCGATGGCCGCGTTGATGCGGTCGACGTTGGCCTTGTCGCCTTTGCGCACGGCAATGCCGATGCCGTCACCGAAGTACTTGGCGTCGGTGAAGGCCGGGCCTACGAAGGCGAAGCCCTTGCCGGCGTCGGTCTTGAGGAAGCCGTCTTCCAGCAAGGTAGCGTCAGCCACGGTGCCATCGAGGCGGCCGGCTGCCACATCCAGGTAGATTTCGTTCTGAGTGCCGTAAGGAACAACGGTGGCACCCTTGGCACCCAGCACTTCCTTGGCGAAGCGGTCGTGGATCGAGCCGCGCTGCACGCCGATCTTCTTGCCCTTGAGTTCATCCAGGCTGTCGCTGACGCTGGTGCCGTCCTTCATCACCAGGCGTGCCGGGGTCAGGTAGTAGCGCTTGGTGAAGTCGACCGATTTCTTGCGGTCTTCGGTGATCGACATGGACGACAGGATGGCGTCGATCTTGCGCACTTTCAGCGCCGGGATCAGGCCATCGAATTCCTGCTCGACCCAGGTGCACTTGGCTTTCATCTCTTCGCACAGGGCGTTGCCGATGTCGTAGTCGAAGCCGGCGATGCTGCCGTCAGGTTGCTTGAAGGCGAAGGGTGGGTAGGCAGCCTCGATGCCGATTTTCAGCGGCTTTTCATCGGCGTGCGATACCAGGGAAAACACGGACAGCGCCAGGGCGCCAAGCAGTGCAAGCTTCTTCATCAGGTAACTCCATCGGTACGGGGCAATACAAGGCAGGTAACGGCTGCCCGATATGCGAATGAGTACAACGCGAGCCGCGCAGGGTTCGACCAAGGCCGCATACCACGAGCGAGTGAGTGGCATTTTAACGACAGCCCGGTAGTCGATATTTCTTCAAAGCGACAACTACTTACAGAAGCGCCTGAAACCGCTGCGGGCGATGTTGACAGCCATTGCAAAATATGCAAAAGCGCAAGAAATAGAACCTATAGACCTAGCAATTCCTGGGCCTATTATTGGCAAAGCCTTGAACTACGGCAAGTGTAGCGTGCTGTGTTGCACAAAATGGCTAAAGGAATGCACCGAAACGGGCCGGAATTGTTTCCTGAAGCCCCGATAGTGTGCAGGGGCGGTGACAGAACGGTTACCGATGATTGTCGGGTAACAGTAAAGCAAAAACCCCGCCGGTTGCCCGGGCGGGGTTTGTGGACTGCCTCAAACTTTACGGGATCGTATGCGACGCGACGGTCAGGCCGAAGCCAGGTTCATGGCCTTGTGGGTATCGATCAGGTGCTGCACCACACCCGGGTCAGCCAGGGTCGAGATGTCGCCCAGCGCATCGTACTCACCCGTGGCGATCTTGCGCAGGATACGGCGCATGATCTTGCCCGAACGGGTCTTCGGCAACCCCGGCGCCCACTGGATCACGTCCGGCGAAGCGATGGGGCCGATCTCCTTGCGCACCCAGTTCTTCAGCTCCAGGCGCAGCTGCTCGTTGGCCTCTACACCGGCATTCAGGGTGACGTACACATAGATACCCTGCCCCTTGATGTCGTGCGGCACACCCACTACCGCAGCCTCGGCCACCTTCGCGTGGGCCACCATCGCGCTCTCTATCTCCGCAGTGCCCATGCGGTGGCCGGAGACGTTGAGCACGTCATCCACACGCCCAGTGATCCAGTAGTAGCCATCTTCGTCGCGGCGCGCACCGTCGCCGGTGAAGTACATGCCACGGAAGGTCTTGAAGTAGGTATCGACGAAACGGTCGTGGTCGCCGTACAACGAACGCGACTGGCCCGGCCACGAGTCGAGGATCACCAAATTGCCCTCGGCAGCACCATCGATCAGGTTGCCCAGGTTGTCCACCAGCGCCGGCACCACACCGAAGAACGGGCGAGTCGCCGAGCCCGGCTTCAGCGCCGTGGCCCCCGGCAGCGGGCTGATCAGTACGCCGCCGGTCTCGGTCTGCCACCAGGTGTCGACGATCGGGCAACGCTCCTTGCCCACGGTCTTGTAGTACCAGTTCCACGCCTCAGGGTTGATCGGCTCACCCACCGACCCCAGCAGGCGCAAGCTGGAGCCATCAGCCCCCTCAACAGCAGCCTGCCCTTCGGCCATCATGGCGCGGATAGCGGTTGGCGCGGTGTAGAGGATGTTGACCTTGTGCTTGTCGACGATCTTCGACACGCGGGTGATGTCCGGGTAGTTCGGCACCCCCTCGAACAGCAGCGTAGTGGCGCCGTTGGCCAGCGGGCCGTAGACGATATAGCTGTGGCCGGTGACCCAACCCACGTCGGCGGTGCACCAGTACACCTCGCCCGGGCGGTAGTCGAATACGCGCTCATGGGTCAGCGCGGCATACACAAGGTAACCGCCAGTGGTGTGCAGCACACCCTTGGGCTTGCCGGTCGAGCCAGAGGTATACAGGATGAACAGTGCCTCCTCGGCACCCATTTCTTTCGGTGCGCAGTGACTGGAGGCCACTTTCATCAGGTCTTCGTACCAGATGTCGCGGTGCTGGTGCCAGGCGATGTCACCACCGGTGCGCTTGCACACGATGATCTTCTGCACACTGTTGGTTTCAGGGTTGGTCAGCGCCAGGTCGACATTGCCCTTGAGCGGGGTACGACGACCACCGCGCAGGCCTTCGTCGGCAGTGATCACCACCTTGGACTTGCAGTCGATGATACGGCCGGCCAGCGCCTCGGGCGAGAAGCCGCCGAACACCACCGAGTGGATCGCACCGATACGGGCACAGGCCAGCATGGCGACCACGGCTTCGGGGATCATCGGCATATAGATGGTGACCACGTCGCCGCGGTGTACGTCCTGGCCACGCAGGGCGTTGGCAAACTTGCAGACCTGCTCGTGCAGCTCGCGGTAGGTGATGTTGCGGTGTTCGGAAGGGTCATCGCCTTCCCAGATGATGGCCAGCTGGTCGCCGCGCTCTTCGAGATGACGGTCCAGGCAGTTGGAGGAGACGTTCAGAGTGCCGTCGGCGAACCATTTGATATCGACGTGGTGGTCGTCGAAGGAGGTCTGCTTGACCTTGGTGAACGGCTTGATCCAGTCGATACGCTGGGCCTGCTCGCGCCAGAAGCCGTCCGGGTTGATCACCGATTGCTGGTACATGGCCTTGTAGGTGGCCTCGTCGGTCAGGGTAGTGGCCGCAACCTCGGGACGAACGGGATACAGTGGAGCCGCACTCATCTGTGTTACCTCGGTGTAATAGTTGTTTTTGTATGGAACCGTTTGTAACTGTACCAGAGCGACAAAAGCCATTCGACGTTGGTAGTAATTTGGCACGACCGTCCCGGCAAAGCGCTCTGGCATGCGCATTACAGCCCGCACAGAAAGAAACCGACCGGCATTGACAGCGGATTGTTACAGATTCTGCCAAAACACTTTATCAAAACACCCACTGTTTCAGCCTTGTGCACAGCCCTAAAATTCACCTCGCCAGCAACGGCAAGGCGATTAACAACTGGTAACAGCCCCCACGAAGGCACACGTTAATCTCCCTCTCATTCCGATAGTTAAAACTTGCTGTACTCGCGGCGCCATAAGCGCCGCGTGCCCCCTCACGACCTTAGACAGGTAAATAGAAAATGAAAGCTTTACTGGTATTGGTACTTGGCAGTCTTTGCGGCGCGGCGATGGCCGGCGAAGCCAAAGATGCCGAGCAGATTCCGGTTGAACAGTACAGTTACTCGCAGCACCTGGACATTGCCCGCGTCATCTCGATGAGCGAAGTGCCCAATGTGTGCGAAGTCGTGCCAGCGCGCATGACCTACGAGGACTCCCAGGGCCAGAAGCACATTCTCGAATACCGCGTGATGGGGAACGGCTGCTCTAACGGCTGATACCTTGGAATCGGGGGCCCTGCGGGCCCCTATCGCGACACAAGGCCGCTCCCACAGGTAATGCGCTCAGCCAGAGTACAGCGTATTACCTGTGGGAGCGGCCTTGTGTCGCGAAAGGACTGCAACGCAGTCCCAGGTTCTTTGCCCAACAACTAATCCGCCGACTTGTTAAGCGAGTAATCCCTCAACTTGTTGGCAATTGTCGTGTGCGAAACACCCAGTCTTTTGCCCAAGGCCCGACTACTGGGAAACTCACCTATCAAACTTTCCAGCACCGCCTTTTCAAAGCGCCCTACTATCTGCGAAAGATCCCCTTCCAGCGAAAACTCACCCAACGGTTGCCGCACGCCATAATCCGGCAAGCGGATATGCTCGCTTTTAACCACGCCGCCGTCACATAACGAAACCGCCTGGAACAAAACGTTTTCCAACTGCCTTACATTACCTGGCCAGTGGTACTGCCCAAGTTTATCCATTGCCGCCGGTGCCAGGCGCGGCATGGCGCAGCCAATCTGTCGACTGGCCTGATCGAGAAAATGCTGCACCAACCCCTCCAGGCCATCCATGCATTCCCGCAAAGGCGGAATGTGCAGCGACAACACGTTGAGGCGGTGATACAGGTCCTGGCGGAACTCGCCACGGGCACACAGTTCGGACAGGTCCACCTGGGTCGCGCAAATCACCCGCACGTCCAGGTACACCTCTTCGTCGCTGCCCACCCGGCGGAAGCAACCGTCCTGCAGAAAACGCAGCAGCTTGACCTGCAGGCGCGGGCTCATTTCCCCTACCCCGTCGAGGAACAGCGTGCCACCGGCGGTCAGCTCCAGCAGCCCGAGCTTGCCCTCCGCCCGCGCCCCTTCGAATGCCCCAGGGCCATACCCGAACAGCTCGGTCTCAGCCATCGACTCGGGCAAGCCGGCGCAGTTCAGCGCCATCAACGGCGACTGCCCACGCGGGCTGGCCAGATGGCAGGCGCGCGCCAGCAATTCCTTGCCGGTGCCGGTCTCACCCTCGATCAGCAACGGTGCATCCAGCGGTGCCATGCGCCGCGCTTCGCGCACCACGGCGGCCATGACGCGCGAACTCTGGAAGATACTGTCAAAGCCCCGCAGCTCCTGCTTGCGCACGTTGTAGATGCGCTCGCCGATACGGTCGGCACGGTGCAGGGTAAGCACGGCACCGGCCAGCGCCTCGCTTTCGTCATGCTCGGACTGCAAGGGCGCGATATCGGCCAGAAATACATCGCCCTTCACCTTGATACGCAGGCCATTGATGCGCGACTTGTTGGCCCGCACCAGTTCTGGCAGGTCGAAGTCCTCGACATAGCGTGCAAGCGGCATACCTGGCACCTCGTCCACCCGCACCCCCAGCAGCTGCGCAGCGGCGCGGTTGGCCGCGACGATGCTGCCACCCATGTCGATCGACAGCACCGGGAAGTCCAGCGCCCCTAACAGTGCATTCAGCTCCATGTGACGGCGTTCACTGGGCATCAGGCCCACACGCTTGACGCCGAACACGCCGGCTATGGCCTCGAACTTCGGCCGCAGGGCCTGGAATTGCAGGTTGATCAGGTTGGGGCAGTGTAAATAGATCGCATTGCCATGGTCACCGCCCACCTCGCCACGCAGCACATTGATGCCGTACTCCACCAGCAAATTGAGGATGTCGCGCAGGATGCCAATGCGGTTCTGGCAGTGCACTTTGATACGCATGAGGGGCTCTCGCAGCGCCAATGTTTTTCAACACCGCGCAGAAAAGTCGTAAAGATAAGCTGACAAAAACAACGAAAACGCCAGCCAGATGCCCAGGATTTTCCGACACTTGGGCAATTTTGTAAAATTATCGTTACAAAAATGAGCCTGTCGCGCTCTGCCGACCGTTGCCGGCCTCGTGCAAAACAGCCAGCGGAGGGATATTCCTTAGGTATGTCCTGCACATAACAAGAAAAGCCCTCACCAGGAGAGCCTTATGAAACAGACGCAATACGTGGCTCGCGAGCCCGATGCGCATGGTTTTATCGACTACCCGCAGCAAGAGCATGCGGTATGGAACACCCTGATCACCCGCCAGCTGAAAGTGATCGAAGGCCGCGCGTGCCAGGAATACCTGGACGGCATCGACCAGCTGAAACTGCCGCATGACCGCATTCCGCAGCTAGGCGAAGTCAACAAGGTACTGGGCGCCACGACCGGCTGGCAGGTTGCCCGGGTACCGGCGCTGATCCCCTTCCAGACCTTCTTCGAACTGCTGGCCAGCAAGCGCTTCCCGGTCGCCACCTTCATCCGCACCCCGGAGGAGCTGGACTACCTGCAAGAGCCGGACATCTTCCATGAAATCTTTGGTCACTGCCCGCTGCTGACCAACCCATGGTTTGCCGAATTTACCCACACCTACGGCAAGCTTGGCCTGGCCGCGACCAAGGAACAGCGCGTATATCTGGCGCGCCTGTACTGGATGACCATCGAGTTCGGCCTGATGGAAACCACCCAAGGCCGGAAGATCTACGGTGGCGGCATCCTCTCGTCGCCGAAGGAGACCGTCTACAGTCTGTCTGGCGAACCCGAGCACCAGGCCTTCGACCCGGTCGAAGCCATGCGTACGCCGTACCGCATCGACATCCTGCAGCCACTGTACTTCGTACTGCCGAACATGAAACGCCTGTTCGACCTCGCCCACGAAGACATCATGGGCATGGTCCACAAAGCCATGCAGCTGGGGCTGCACGCACCGAAATTTCCACCCAAGGTCGCCGCCTGAGCGACCTTGCCGATAACAACTCGAACCGGAAAAGATCTCATGAATGCCTTGAACCAAGCCCATTGCGAAGCCTGCCGCGCCGACGCCCCGAAAGTCACTGACGAAGAGCTGGCTGTACTGATTCGCGAAATTCCGGATTGGAACATCGAAGTACGTGACGGCCACATGGAGCTGGAGCGCGTGTTCCTGTTCAAGAACTTCAAGCACGCCCTGGCCTTCACCAATGCCGTGGGCGAAATCGCCGAGGCCGAAGGCCACCACCCAGGGCTGCTGACCGAGTGGGGCAAGGTCACCGTGACCTGGTGGAGCCACTCGATCAAAGGCCTGCACCGCAATGACTTCATCATGTGCGCCCGCACTGACAAGCTCGCGGAAGCCGCTGAAGGCCGTAAGTAAGCACCGAGACAAAGGGGCCAGATGGCCCCTTTTTTCATGGGGAAAATGTGCGCTGTTCGCCCGTAAAACCGACAAGCGAACGGGAAAAAATCCAAACTGTCATCCAGACTTGTGTATCCTGCCCCAGCTTTGCGAAGCTTCAAACGCGCCTGGCGCAGACTTTTCAATCACACTTGCGAGGAACGACGAGATGCATGAGATCCCGAATCTTCCCTTCCCAAGCCTGAACCCAGAAGAGCCAACCGTGACCGTTCACGCCGAACCGGCAGCTGCCGTCGAGCAGGATGGTGACGATCAACCCAGCGCTGACCAGGAATAACTGCGCATCCCCCGACTGTGTGAAAACGGCTGACCTGCGGGCCACCCCCGTCATCACGTTTTCACACCGTCCAGAACTTACGTAGGCCCCCATGCCCGACTCACCGCGCCCCCTTGCGGTCACCCTGCAAGTCGTTTCCATCGTCCTTTTCACCTTCATTGGCTACTTGAACATCGGCATCCCGCTGGCCGTGCTGCCTGGCTATGTGCACAACGACCTGGGCTTCAGCGCCGTGGTCGCCGGGCTGGTGATCAGCGTGCAATACCTGGCCACCCTGCTCAGCCGCCCTACCGCCAGCCGCATCATCGACAACCACGGCAGCAAGAAAGCCGTGATGTACGGCCTCGCCGGCTGTGGCCTCAGCGGGGTGTTCATGCTGGCCTGCGCTTTTCTCACGCACATGCCGTGGCTGAGCCTGACCTGCCTGCTGGCCGGCCGCTTGGTGCTGGGTAGCGCCGAAAGCCTGGTAGGCTCGGGCTCGATCGGCTGGGGCATTGGCCGGGTGGGCGCCGCCAACACGGCCAAGGTCATCTCCTGGAACGGCATTGCCAGCTACGGCGCACTGGCCATCGGCGCCCCCCTGGGTGTGCTGATGGTCAAGGCCCTGGGGCTCTGGAGCATGGGCGTGAGCATCATCCTGCTGTGCACGCTCGGCCTACTACTGGCCTGGCCCAAGCAGGCCGCGCCCATTGTCAGCGGCGTGCGCCTGCCGTTCCTGCGGGTGCTGGGCAAGGTGTTTCCGCACGGCTCGGGCCTCGCACTGGGCTCGATCGGCTTTGGCACCATCGCCACATTCATTACCTTGTACTACGCCAGCCGAGGCTGGGCCAATGCCGCACTAACCCTCAGCCTGTTTGGTGCCAGCTTCATCAGCGCACGGCTGCTGTTCGGCAACCTGATCAACCGGATTGGCGGTTTCAGGGTGGCGATCGCTTGCCTGTCGGTTGAAACATTAGGCTTGTTGATACTGTGGCTGGCGCCCAGCGCTGAGTTGGCGTTGGCGGGGGCCGCGCTGAGTGGGTTTGGTTTCTCGCTGGTGTTCCCGGCATTGGGCGTGGAAGCGGTTAACCAGGTGACAGCGGGCAACCGCGGGGCGGCAGTGGGGGCGTATTCGCTGTTCATCGACTTGTCGCTAGGGGTGACCGGGCCGCTGGTGGGCGCAGTGGCGGCAGGGTTCGGGTTTGCTTCGATGTTTCTGTTCGCGGCTGCGGCGGCGGCTTGCGGGCTGGTGTTGAGCTTGTATCTGTACAGGCAGGCGCGGCGGCACAGAGATCGGGTACAAGCACCCTGACGCTCGTGTTGCCTGCACTTGCCCTATTGCCGCAGCAGGGACCGCATCAATCATGACTGACGCGGCCCGCGTGGAAGCAACTGCATTGCTCAATCCTAGAATCTAGCGCGGTCGCTGTGGGCTTGGGGCTGATGCAGTACCTGTGGAAACAACTGGCTTGCTCAATTTCCAGAACATAGCGCAATCCCTGTGGGAATGGGCTTGTACCGTGTTGGATTCTTCGCGGGACAAGCCCGCTCCCACTGGTTACCCCGCAGGCTTGAGGTTGATGCAATACCAGGGGGAAACAACTGGCTTGCTCAACTTCTGGAATCTAGCGCGATCCCCTGTGGGCTTGTCCCGCGAACACCGGCGGAGCCGGTGCCATGCACCGTGTTGGATGCTTCGCGGGACAAGCCCGCTCCCACAGGTACCCCCGCAGGCTTGAGGCTGATGCAGTACCTGGGGAATCAACTGGCTTGCTCAATTTCCAGAACATAGCGCAATCCCCTGTGGGAGCGGGCTTGTCCCGCGAACACGGGCGAAGCCCGTGCCATGTACCGTGTTGGATGCTTCGCGGGACAAGCCCGCTCCCACAGGCACACCGCAGGCTTGAGGCTGATGCAGTACCTGGGGAAACAACTGGCTTGGTCAATTTCCAGAATCTAGCGCGATCCCCTGTGGGAGCGGGTTTACCCGCGAACACCGGCGGAGCCGGTGCCATGCACCGTGTTGGATTCTTCGCGGGACAAGCCCGCTCCCACAGGTACCCCCCGCAGGCTTGAGGCTGATGCAGTACCTGGGGAATCAACTGGCTTGCTCAATTTCCAGAATCTAGCGCGAGCCCTGTGGAAACGGGTTTACCCGTGAATGGGCTGCCAAGCAGCCCGCCAAGGGCCTAGCGCCGGGCGTACTGCAAGACCACCTCAAGCGGGTGGCGCATTTTCCGCTCGGTCATGCGCTTGACCTGGCTACGGCATGAATAGCCCGTGGCCAGCGGCTCGCCTTCCTTGTCCAGCTTGGTCGCCCAGCTCTGCTCGAAGATGGTCCGCGAGGTTTCCTGGTTGCGCGCCTCATGCCCGTACGTACCGGACATGCCGCAGCAGCCGGTGGCTTCGGTAACCAGTTTCAGCCCCAAGCGGGCAAATACCTGCTCCCACTGCCGTGTGCTGGCCGGCACGTTGGTCTTCTCGGTGCAGTGCGCCATCAGGCGGAAGTTGCCCGGCGCGGTAGGCGCCTGTTCGGGCAGCACATCCATCAGCCACTCCTGCGGCAACAGCACCTGCGGGCAACCTTCCAGGCCTGGCACCTTCTGGTACTCCTGGCGGTAAACCAGGGTCATGGCAGGGTCCAGGCCCACCAGCGGCACGCCGCAATCCGCCAGGGCCTTGAGCTGGGTGGCATTGCGGATCGCGGCCTTGGCGAACGCACCGAGGAAGCCCTGCACGTGCAGCGGCTTGCCGTTGGCGCTGTACGGTGCCAGGAATACGCGGTGGCCCAGGCGGTGGGCCAGGTCGATGAAGGCCGACAGCAGCGGCGTTTCGAAGTAACGGGTGAAGGCGTCCTGCACCAGCACGATACTGCGCTCGCGCTGGGCAGGGGTCAGCTCACGCAGCGCCGGCACCGTGGCCACGCCAACGCGGCAGCGGGTCAGGGTGGCCTGGAAGTTGAAACGGCTGATCAGCGGGCTATCGACCATGCCGACCTTGTCAGCCAGCAGCTTGCTCACCCACTTCGACCCCATCACTGCGTTATACAGGCCTGGCGCGTGCGCCAGGTAGGGGATGGTGAACTCCAACGAGCCGATCAGGTAGTCGCGCAGCGGGCGCTGGTAGCGGCCGTGGTACAGCTCGAGGAAGCGCGAGCGGAAGTCTGGCACGTTGACCTTGATGGGGCACTGCCCGGCGCACGACTTGCACGCCAGGCAGCCGGCCATGGCGTCGTACACCTCATGGGAGAAATCAGCCTGGCCCTGGTTGCGTGCGCGATTGTTGCGCAGGCGTGCCGGCAGCCCCTTGAGCCACGACACCTTGTTGCGCGCCGCAGCCAGAACGTCGATGTTCGCTTCGCCCTGCAGGCGCAGCCACTCGCGCATCAACGAGGCACGACCCTTGGGCGAATGCTCGCGTTCGCGGGTGGCCTTCCACGACGGGCACATGGCATCGTTGGGGTCGTAGTTGTAGCAGGCACCGTTGCCGTTGCAGTGCACGGCGCTAGGGAAGTCCTGCCACACACGCTCGTCGATGGTGCGGTCGAGGTCGCCACGCAGGGTTACACCATCGACCTTGGTCAGGCCCTCGGAGCTGTCCGGTGGGGTGCAGATCTTGCCCGGGTTGAGCTGGTTGTACGGGTCGAAGGCGCCTTTCAGGCGCTGCAACGCCGGGTACAGTTCACCGAAATACTCCGGCACATATTCCGAACGCAAACCCTTGCCGTGCTCGCCCCACAGCAGGCCGCCGTAACTTTTGGTAAGCGCCGCCACGGCGTCGGAAATCGGCTTGACCAGTGCGGCCTGGGCCGGGTCTTTCATGTCAAGCGCCGGGCGCACGTGGAGCACGCCGGCATCGACGTGGCCAAACATGCCGTAGGCCAGGCCATAACCATCGAGCAGCGCGCGGAAGTCGGCAATGTAGTCGGCCAGTTGCTCCGGTGGTACAGCCGTGTCCTCGACGAAAGGCTGCGGGCGCACTTCGCCCTCGACGTTGCCCAGCAGGCCCACCGAACGCTTGCGCATGGTGTAGACGCGGGTGACCGCCTCAGCGCCCTCGGCCAGGGTGTGGCCCAGGCGCTCGACACTGGTGTCGTTCTGCAGGTGCTGGATGAACGCTTGTACCTTGGCATTGACCTCGGCTGGCTCGTCACCACAGAACTCCACCAGGTTGATCCCCAGGGTCGGGCGCTCAGGGTCGGCCGGGAAATACTCGGCAACGCTGTGCCAGACGATGTCTTTCATCGCCAGCATCAGCACCTTGGAGTCGACCGTCTCGATCGACAGCGGCTTGTGCGCCATCAGCGCATTGGCGTCACGCAGGGCATCCATGAAACTGGAGTAGCGCACGTTGACCAGCACCGCATACTTGGGGATCGGCAGCACGTTGAGCTTGGCTTCGACCACGTAACCCAGCGAGCCCTCGGCACCACACAGCACACTGTTGAGGTTGAAGCGGCCCTGCTCATCGCGCAGGTGCGCCAGGTCGTAGCCGGTCAGGCAACGATTGAGCTTGGGGAAAGTGGTCTCGATCAGCTCGGCCTGGGTTTCCTGGATGTCCCGCGCCATGCGGTACACCTCGCCAACCCGACCAGGCGCGGCGCAGGCCTGCTCCAGTGCGGCATCGTCGATCGGCAGGCTGTGCAGGCGCTCGCCGCCGAGCAGCACGCTGTGCAGCTCCAGCACGTGGTCGCGGGTCTTGCCGTAGGTGCAACTGCCCTGGCCGCTGGCGTCGGTGTTGATCATGCCGCCGACGGTGGCACGGTTGGAGGTGGAGAGCTCAGGCGCGAAGAACAACCCGTGTGGCTTGAGCGCAGCGTTGAGCTGGTCCTTGACGGTACCTGCCTGCACCCGCACCCAACGTTCCTCGACGTTGATTTCGAGAATGTTGTTCATGTGGCGCGACAGGTCGACGACGATGCCGTCGGTCAGCGACTGGCCATTGGTACCGGTACCGCCGCCGCGCGGGGTCAACTTGACCTCCCTGAAGCGTGGCTCGCCCATCAGCGTGGCGACCCGCGCCACATCGTCGGCATCCAGCGGGAACACCGCTGCCTGTGGCAGGCGCTGATAGATCGAGTTATCGGTGGCCAGCACCGTACGGGTGGCATAGTCGGCACTGATCTGGCCACGGAAGCCGCTATGGCGCAGGGCTTCAAGGAATTCGGGGTAGTTGGCGCTCGGTGCAACGGTCGACAGCTGGGCGATCATCGAAGGATGGCCTCTTGATATTGGCTAATTCACGGGATTCCTGACGCCCCGGCATGGGTTCAGGCATGCGGGGATGACGTATAGGCCAATGTTCCTGTAGTTTGGCTTCAGGGGCAAACGGATAATCCTGCCGCTATCAATGACTTTTATGAATGAATTACCGCCACTTGACACCTTCCATGTCGCTGCTGCTGGCATTCGAGGCCGCCGCCCGGCATGAAAGCTACACCCGCGCCGCTGCCGAATTGTCGCTGACCCAAAGCGCGGTCAGCCGGCAAGTGCAGGCACTGGAACAACAACTGGGCCTGACCCTGTTCCGCCGCGAAGGCCGCCAGGTGCAGCTTACCGATGTCGGCCGCCTGTACCAGCGCGAGCTCAGCGAGGCACTGGGGCGCATCCGCAGCGCCACATTGCAGGCGCTGGCCTACCAGTCCGGGGTGGGTACCCTGCGCCTGGCCACCCTGCCGACATTCGGCTCGAAATGGCTGTTGCCGCGACTGCACGCGTTCTACAGCGCTCACCCGGGTATGCTGGTGCACATCCATTCACGCATCGAAGCCATCAACTTCGACACCAGCGAGATCGATGCCGCCATCGGCGTGGCCAGCCACGACCTGCCAGGGCTGATCTGCCATCGCCTGCATGCCGAGGAACTGGTGGTGATTCTGCCGCCGCAGGCCGCTGCCGACAGTAAAAACTGGAGCCCGGCCAGGATCAGCGAGGAGGTGCTGCTCAACGTGGCCAACAACCCGCATGCCTGGGGCGAGTGGTTCTCGCACCACGGCCTGCCCCACCGAGCGATGCGCCTGGGGCCCAGTTTCGAGCTGACATCGCACCTGATCCAGGCCGTGCGGGCCGGGATCGGAATCGGGCTGGTGCCGCGCATACTGGTGGAGGAAGAACTGGCCAAGGGTGAGCTGCACAGCCCGGGGGTGGCGTTTGCCAGCCAGCGCAGCTATTACCTGATCTACCCGCCGAGGAATGAGGCGCTGCCGTCGCTGCGAGCATTCAGGGGATGGTTGCTGGAACAGATCTGATTGTCGCCTGTACCCGCGCACCGGCAACAAAAAACCCGAAGCCACTCACGTGACTCCGGGTTTTGGCATACCGCCTAGGGTGCCTTACTTGGCCACAGTCTCAACGGTACCGCCCGCATTCAGCTGGCGACGCTGCTTGAGCATGTACACCACGAACATCGCAATCAGCCACACCGGGATCGCGTACACCGACACCTGGATACCCGGAATCATCAGCATGATGCCGAGGATCAGCACCACGAAGGCCAGTACCACATAGTTACCGTACGGGTACCACAACGCCTTGAACAGCGGCTTCTGGCCGGTACGGTCGAGGTGCTGGCGGAACTTCAAGTGCGAGTAGCTGATCATCGCCCAGTTGATCACCAGGGTGGCTACTACCAGCGACATCAGCAGTTCCAGGGCGTTTTGCGGCATCAGGTAGTTGAGCAGCACGGCAACGAAAGTCACGGCAGCCGACACCAGGATCGAACGCACAGGCACGCCGCGCTTGTCGACTTTGGCCAGCGATGCCGGTGCATCGCCCTGCTCGGCCATGCCCAGCAGCATACGCGCGTTGCAGTAGGTACCACTGTTGTACACCGACAGCGCCGCAGTCAGTACCACGAAGTTCAGCAGGTTGGCTGCCACATCACTGCCCAGCAACGAGAACACCTGCACGAACGGGCTGCTGCCATAGCTGCCACCCGAAGCGTCGATGCTGGCGACCAGGTTGTCCCAAGGGGTCAGCGACAACAGCACCACCAGGGCACCGACATAGAAAATCAGGATGCGGTAGATGACCTGGTTGATCGCCTTGGGGATCACGGTCTTCGGCTTGTCGGCCTCGGCAGCGGTAAAGCCGAGCATTTCCAGGCCACCGAAGGAAAACATGATGAAGGCCAGGGCCATTACCAGCCCGCTGACGCCATTCGGGAAGAAGCCGCCGTGCGACCACAGGTTGGCCACGGTGGCGTCAGGGCCGCCGCTGCCGCTGGTCAGCAGGTAGGCACCCAGGCCGATCATGCTGACGATGGCCACCACCTTGATGATGGCAAACCAGAACTCGGCCTCTCCGAAGAACTTCACGTTCATCAGGTTGATGGCGTTGATCAGCACGAAAAACGCTGCGGCGGTCACCCAGGTCGGGATCTCCGGCCACCAGTAGTGAACATACTTGCCGACCGCCGAGAGCTCCGACATGCCCACCAGAATGTACAGCACCCAGCAGTTCCAGCCCGACAGGAAGCCGGCGAAACCGCCCCAATAGGTGTGGGCGAAATGGCTGAACGAGCCGGCCACCGGCTCTTCGACGATCATCTCGCCAAGCTGGCGCATGATCATGAAGGCGATGAAGCCGCAGATAGCGTAGCCAAGGATCATCGACGGGCCGGCGGATTTCATCACGCCTGCCGAGCCGAGGAACAGGCCGGTACCAATCGCGCCGCCGAGGGCGATCAACTGGATGTGGCGGTTCTTCAGGCCCCGTTTGAGCTCGCCTGAATGCATGTTTTGTCCACTCATGAACGAAGTCACCTGCATTGTTTTTATCTGTGACGGAATCGGACCCACCGCGCTCGTGGCGCAGCGGAATGGGCAAGGTGGTTACCTTGGGTTTCTTGACCTCAGGTGCCGCCGGGGCGGGTCAACCAGGCGTGATCAAGAGTGCGCGGTACGCAAGAGGGTCACAGGTAAAACGCGGCGCACTGTATACCCCTGCAAGCGCGCAGGCGTCAACGCGTTGCATCGTTTCCTTGGGAAAAAACGCAGCGATCCTGTGGTATGGGCCTTGATAGGCAACGTGATCGGCGTACATGGCGCCTCCATTTGTTGTTTTGTCAGCCGGCCTCTTCGGGCAGGCTCTTGCACACGGCAATGGCGGCTATAACACCGTGGGGCGGGGGTTTGGGCAAGGGTGGGCAGGACATGGGCGGGGCATTGCCAGCGTCAAGAGCGGCAAGGTTTGTTTACAAGATCGGGCATATTCTGAAATGCAGGCTGAAATAAGCCAGGCTTGTATAGTTTTATTTACAAGGCGGTTCAAGAACTTGCCAGTCATCCGAAAAATTCTTTTTCTTCAATATCTTGAGGTGGTTTTGCCGCCCCCACTTCTCACAGGCATAAAAAAACCAGCCCGAAGGCTGGTTCTCTCTACCGCAAAGGCCTGTCAGCCACGCGGCTTGCCGCGACCACGGCCTGCCGGCTTGTCACCATCAGGCTTGCCCGGGCGCTTGCGCATCTCGCTTGGGCGCTCGGCCACGGCGCTGCCGCGGCTGCCCTTGCGCGGGGCTTCTTCACGCGGTTGACGCGCAGGGCGTTCGCCAGCGGCTGCGCCCTCCTGCGCCGGGCGCAAGTTGCGCACGCGCTCGCCACGGCCCAGTGGGCGAGACGATTTGCGCTGCATACGCTCCATCTTGTCCTTGGCCTTGAGGTTCAGGGTTGGCAGCGCAACTGGCTGCAATCCTACTTCAGCGGCCAGGATGTCGATCTCGCCCTGGGACATTTCCCGCCAGCGGCCCATCGGCAGGTCGGAATTGAGGAACACCGGGCCGAAACGCACGCGCTTCAGGCGGCTGACCACCATGCCCTGGGATTCCCACAGGCGACGCACTTCACGGTTACGACCTTCCATCACCACGCAGTGGTACCAGTGGTTGAAGCCTTCGCCACCGGGTGCCTTCTGGATGTCGGTGAACTTGGCCGGGCCGTCTTCCAGCATCACGCCAGCCTTAAGGCGCTCGATCATCTCGTCATCCACTTCACCACGCACACGTACCGCGTACTCACGGTCCATTTCGTACGACGGGTGCATCAGGCGGTTGGCCAGTTCACCGTCGGTGGTGAACAGCAGCAGCCCGGTGGTGTTGATGTCGAGGCGGCCGATGTTGATCCAGCGGCCTTCTTTCGGCCGTGGCAGGCGGTCGAACACGGTCGGGCGGCCTTCCGGGTCGTCACGGGTGCAGATTTCGCCATCGGGCTTGTTGTACATGATCACCCGGCGAGTGGCCTCGGCGGCTTCCTCGCGCTTGATCAGCTTGCCGTCAACGGCAATGGCGTCGTGCAGGTCGACGCGCTGGCCGAGGGTGGCCTCGACGCCATTGACCTTGATACGGCCCTGGCTGATCCAGGCCTCGACATCACGGCGCGAGCCCACGCCAATGCGTGCCAGCACTTTCTGCAGCTTTTCGCCGGATGGCGGGGTGATCTCGGTATCTTGCAGGTCTTGCTCACTCATCTGGGCACCTCCCGGTGTAGGAATGAAAAAGGGGTTTCTGGCGACGGAAGCGCCAAAAGGTCGCGCATCATACGCGTTTCGCCGTGGGAACGCACTGGAGATTAGAGGGTTTTGTGCGGGCCGGGAGGGGTTTCTGCCTAATGGTGATGGGTTGGCTGTGCCTTGCCCTCTTCTTCCGCAGAAGCCTCGGGCTCTTCTGAACGCAGGTCATCGAAGTCGGTTTTCAACCCCTCTTCCATGGCATCCAGTTCCACCAGCAAGCTGCGGAAGCTGGTTTCCTCCTTCGGCTCGCCCACCGCTTCCTCCTCACCGAGGCTGGCATCGGCCAACGCCTGCAAATGCGCCGGTACCGGCGCATCATCCGGGTCAAGCACAGGCTCGGGCTCCATCTCGCGCAGCTCGGCCAAGGCCGGCAGCTCGTCCAGGCTTTTCAGGTTGAAGTGGTCGAGAAACGCCTTGGTGGTGGCAAACATCGCCGGGCGCCCGGGCACTTCGCGGTAGCCGACCACGCGTATCCACTCGCGCTCCATCATGGTCTTGATGATGTTGCTGTTCACCGCCACGCCACGCACGTCTTCGATCTCACCACGGGTGATCGGTTGGCGGTAGGCGATCAACGCCAGGGTTTCCAGCAAAGCCCGCGAATAGCGCTGCGGGCGCTCCTCCCACAGGCGCCCGACCCAGGGCGCAAAGTCTTCGCGAATTTGCAGGCGGTAGCCGCTGGCCACCTCCTTCAGCTCAAAGGCGCGGCCGTTGCACGACTTGCCCAGCACCTCCAGGGCCTGCTTGAACACCTTGGGCTCGGGGCGCTCGGCCTCCTCGAACAACTCGTAGAGGCGGTCCAGGGATTGCGGTTTGCCCGACGCCAGCAAAAAGGCTTCGATCAGCGACGCCAGGTCGCGGGGTTCATTAAGGTTCATCGGGTTCTTCAACAAGCGCCGGGCGAAGCCGCACATGGATGGCGGCGAAAGGTTCATTCTGCACCAGTTCGATCAGCGATTCCTTCACCAGCTCAAGCACCGCCATGAAGGTCACCACCACGCCCAGCTTGCCTTCGTCTGCGCCGAACAACTCGACGAACGGCACGAAAGCGCCGCCCTTCAGGCGTTCCAGCACCTGGCTCATGCGCTCGCGGGTGGACAGGGTTTCACGGGTGATCTGGTGGCTTTCGAACAGGTCATTGCGGCGCATTACCTCGGCCATGGACACCAGCAGCTCCTCCAGGCTGACCTGCGGCAACAGCTTGCGCACCTTGGCCTGCGGGGCCTCCAGGCGGGGCACTACCACGTCACGGCCAACCCGCGGCAATTCGTCGATGCCCTCGGCGGCGGCCTTGAAGCGCTCGTACTCCTGCAGGCGGCGGATCAGCTCGGCGCGCGGGTCGCCCTCCTCTTCCTCGATGTCGGCGGAGCGCGGCAGCAGCATGCGCGACTTGATCTCGGCGAGCATGGCCGCCATCACCAGGTACTCGGCAGCCAGCTCCAGGCGTACGCTCTTCATCAACTCGACGTAGCCCATGTACTGGCGGGTGATCTCTGCCACCGGGATGTCGAGGATGTCGATGTTCTGCTTGCGGATCAGGTACAGCAACAGGTCCAGCGGGCCTTCGAAGGCTTCAAGGATGACCTCCAGGGCGTCTGGCGGGATGTACAGGTCCAACGGCAGCTCGGTGAGGGCTTCGCCGTAGACCAGCGCCAGTTGTAACTGCCGAGGCTCCTCGGCCTGTTCGGCCGGCGCCTCGGGCGCTTCCACCTGGCTCACGCGTTGACCAGGAACGGTGTCGGATCGCCGCAGCCTTCGCGGATCAGCTCCGGCTCGTCACCGGACAGGTCGATGATGGTCGATGCCTTGAGGTCGCCGAAACCACCGTCGATCACCAGGTCGACATGGTGCTCCAGGCGCTCACGAATTTCGTAGGGGTCGGTCATCGGCTCGTCGTCCCCCGGCAGGATCAGGCTCACGCTCATCAGCGGCTCGCCCAGCTCGGCCAACAGCGCCAGGGTAATGGCGTGGTCCGGCACGCGCAGGCCGATGGTGCGGCGCTTTTCGTGCAACAGCAGGCGCGGCACCTCCCGGGTACCGTTGAGAATGAACGTGTAAGGCCCTGGCACATGGGCCTTGAGCAGGCGGAAGGTGCCTGTGTCGACCTTGGCATAAAGCCCCAGCTGCGACATATCGCAGCACATCAGGGTGAAGTTGTGGGTCTTGTCCAGGCCGCGCAGGCGCCGCACCCGTTCGATCGCCGCCTTGTCGCCAATCTGGCAACCCAAGGCATAGGCCGAATCGGTGGGATACACCACCACCCCGCCCTTGCGGATGATCTCCACCGCCTGGCGGATCAGCCGCTGCTGCGGGTTCTCCGGATGAATCTGGAAAAATTGGCTCACGTAATCGTCCTGTTCATACCGCCATAGGCTGTTCATGGCTGAATCGGCGCCACAGAGGTGGCAGGTCCTCGGGCAAAGGCCGGTAGGCACCGATCTCGCCCCAGGTGCCGGGGCCGTGGAAATCACTGCCAGCGCTTGCCAGCAGGCCGAACTCACGGGTAAGGATGGACATGGTGCCCACTTGCTCGGCAGGCATCATCCCGTTGACCACTTCGAGCGCCTGCCCACCTGCCTGAATATAGTCGGCAATCAGCCGTCTGCGCTTGCTGCGGGTCAGGTCGTAGTGCATGGGATGCGCCAGGCTCACCCAGGCGTTGGACTGCCGTAGCGTGGCAACGGTTTCGTCAAGGGTCGGCCAATGCTGTTTCACGTCACCCAGCTTGCCGGCGCCCAGCCATTTGCGAAACGCCTCGCCGCGGTCCTTGACGTGCCCGGCACGCACCAGATACTCGGCAAAGTGCGGGCGCGCCGGGGCATTGCCGCTATCACCCAGCTCGTGCTGCACGGCGCGGGCGCCTTCAAGGGTGCCTGGCATGCCCTTGGCGGCCAACCGTTTGTCAATTTCTTCGGCGCGCAGCCAGCGGCCACGGTGCAACGCTTCGATCGCCGCCAGCAGCGGCGGCGCATCGAGCGGGAAGTCATAGCCGAGCACGTGGATAGTGGCGCCACCCCAGGTACATGACAGCTCTACCCCGCTGACCCAGTGCATGCCGCGCTCAATGCAGGCCTGGTGCGCCTCGGGCAGGCCTTCGATGGTGTCATGGTCGGTCAGTGCCAGCGTTTGCACCCCATGCTCATGGGCCCGGGCAACCAGGATCGCGGGCGACAGGGCGCCGTCGGAGGCCGTGCTGTGACAGTGCAGATCAACATTCATGGAGGAGCGCTTTCGCTGGAATCGATGTTTGTTATTATGCCGTCACATCCCGATTCTGGCTGCCATTGTGAAACAATTCATCGATTTCATCCCGCTGCTGCTGTTCTTCATCGTCTACAAGCTCGACCCGCGCCCCATGGAAGTCGCCGGCCACAGCTTCGAATTCGGCGGCATCTACAGCGCCACAGCCATGCTGATCATCAGCTCGCTGGTGGTGTACGGCGCGCTGTTCCTGCGCCAGCGCAAGCTGGAAAAAGGCCAGTGGCTGACCTTGGTCGCCTGCCTGGTCTTCGGCGGCCTGACCCTGACCTTCCACAGTGAAACCTTCCTCAAGTGGAAGGCACCGGTGGTCAACTGGTTGTTCGCCCTGGGCTTTGCCGGCAGCCACTTCATCGGCGACCGGGTACTGATCAAGCGCATCATGGGCCACGCCCTGACCCTGCCGGATGCCATCTGGGCCCGCCTGAACCTGGCCTGGATCGCCTTCTTCCTGTTCTGCGGCGCGGCCAACCTGTTCGTCGCCTTCACCTTCCAGGACTTCTGGGTGGACTTCAAGGTGTTCGGCAGCCTGGGCATGACCGTGATTTTCCTGGTGGCGCAAGGCGTGTACCTGTCGCGCCACCTGCACGACGACCCTTCTACCTCCAAACCCAAGGATTGACATGCTCTACGCCATTATCGCCAGCGACGTCGCAAACTCCCTGGAAAAGCGCCTGGCTGCCCGCCCGGCGCACATCGAGCGCCTGCAGCAGCTCAAGGCCGAAGGCCGCGTGGTGCTGGCCGGCCCGCACCCGGCCATCGACAGCAACGACCCTGGCGAAGCAGGCTTCAGCGGCAGCCTGATCGTTGCCGAGTTCGATTCCCTGGCCGCAGCGCAGGCTTGGGCTGATGCTGATCCGTATATTGCGGCAGGTGTCTACGACAAGGTTGTGGTCAAGCCCTTCAAGCAAGTGCTGCCTTGATCCGAGTCCGCACCGCGTCAGCAGCTTCGCGGTGCGGCAGTTATGCGGTTGCCATCAGTCTGCGGTATCTTTGCCACTGGCGGCCGATATAACCGCCGTCAATGGTTGAATTGAGTGAGTCATGAGCGAGCTGTTACTGATTGATGATGACCAGGAGCTGTGCGAGCTGCTCGGCAGCTGGCTGACCCAGGAAGGGTTCACTGTACGTGCCTGCCACGACGGCCACAGCGCACGCCAGGCCCTGGCCGAGCACGCCCCCGCTGCCGTGGTGCTGGATGTGATGCTGCCCGATGGCAGTGGCCTGGAGTTGCTCAAGCAGCTGCGCAGCGAGCATGCGGAACTGCCGGTGCTCATGCTTTCGGCGCGTGGTGAGCCACTGGACCGCATCCTCGGCCTTGAACTGGGCGCCGACGACTACCTGGCCAAACCCTGCGACCCGCGTGAGCTCACTGCCCGCCTGCGCGCGGTGCTGCGTCGTAGCCACCCCACCGCTACCACCAGCCAGGTAGAGCTGGGCGACCTGGTCTACAGCCCTGCACGTGGCGTGGCCAGTATCGATGGCCGCGAAATGACCCTGACCCTGTCCGAAAGCCGCATTCTCGAAGCCCTGCTGCGCCAACCCGGCGAACCGCTGGACAAGCAGGAGCTCGCGCAGATCGGGCTGGGCCGCAAGCTGACCCTGTACGACCGCAGCCTGGACATGCACGTCAGCAACCTGCGCAAGAAGATCGGCCCCCACGCCGATGGCCGGCCACGCATCGTCGCGCTGCGCAGCCGTGGCTATTACTACTGCCTCTGACCATCTTTACCGAGCCTTTACCATCCGCTGACTGCGCTTGACGGTGATCTCCCTAGACTGTGCTCATCCGGTAACCACCGGCCTATGAAAGGAGAGACACCATGCGCAAGACCCTTATCGCCCTGATGTTCGCCGCCGCCCTGCCGACCGTAGCCATGGCCATGCCTGATGGCGGCCCGCGTCACGACGGCCCGCATCATCGCGGTGACGCGCCTTTCCAGCAACTGGACCTGAGCCGCGACCAGCGCCAGCAGATCGGCAAGCTGATGGGCGAGCAGATGCAACAGCGCCGCGACATCACCGAGCGTTACCTGTCCAAACTGCCGGCCGCCGACCAGAAGGCCATGAAGGACGAACTGCAAGCCAGCCGCACCAAAACCGACACCGCCGTGCGCAACCTGCTCAAGCCTGACCAGCAGAAGAAGTTCGACGAACTGCAAAAGGAACGCGCCGCCAAGAAAGCCGAGTGGCAAGAGTTCCAGGCCTGGAAAGCTGAAAAAGGCAACAAGGCCCAGTAAGCTGTCCGCCCAATGCCCGGCCCGCCCAAGCGCGAGCCGGGCTTTTTCTGTTTTAGGAGGTGCACTTGCGTTCACTGTTCTGGCGCATCCTGGCCAGCTTCTGGCTGGCCATCACCCTGGTCGCAGGCCTGTCGATCCTGCTGGGCCACATGCTCAACCAGGACGCCTGGATCCTCAGCCGCCACCCGGGCCTGAACACGCTGGCCAGCAAGTGGACCAGGCATTACGAGCAGGAAGGCCTGGAGGCGGCGCAGCACTTCCTGGAGCGGCGCAAGGACCGTTACAAGATAGACGTGCAGGTGCTCGACGACAGTGGCGAGGCAGTAGTGCCCGGTACCTTCCCACGCCGCGCGGCAGCCTTCGAGGCGCGCCAGCACAATGACCAGCGGCGCTTGCCGTGGCGCCGGCTGACCGAGGAATACACCAGCCCAGACACCGGCGAAACCTACCTGCTGATCTACCGCATCCCCCACCCGGCACTGGACGCCTGGCATCGTGAAAGCCTGATGTGGCCACTCAGCGCGCTGGGTATTGCCTTGGTGGTACTGACCCTGTTCAGCCTGCTGGTGACCTTGTCCATCACCCGCCCGCTAAGCCGCCTGCGCAGTGCCGTGCACGACCTGGGCCAGAGCACCTACCAGCAGAACAGCCTGGCCCGGCTTGCCGCACGGCGTGACGAGTTCGGGGTACTGGCCAAGGACTTCAACAAGATGGGCGCGCGCCTGCAAAGCACCATTGGCAGCCAGCGCCAGCTGCTGCGCGATGTGTCCCACGAACTGCGCTCGCCGCTGGCCAGGCTGCGTATCGCCCTGGCCCTGGCCGAGCGCGCCGAGCCTGAGCAGCGGCAAGCGCTGTGGCCACGCCTGACCCGCGAGTGCGACCGCCTGGAAGACCTGATCAGCGAAATCCTCACCTTGGCCCGGGTCGACGCCGAACAAGCTCATGCCGAACCGGTCGACATCAACGCCTTGCTCGGCAGCGTGCGCAAGGACGCCCTGCTGAGCGCGCCGGATCAGGACGTGCGCCTGGAGGCGCAGCCGGGGTTGAGTTTGCAGGGTTGGCCAACGTTGATCGAGCGTGCCGTGGACAACCTGCTGCGCAATGCCCTGCGCTTCAATCCGATGGGCCAACCGGTCGAGGTCAGCGCCGCGCGCGAGCAGGACCGGATCGTGATCAGCGTGCGTGACCACGGGCCTGGGGCCGCAGCAGAGCACCTGGCACAACTGGGCGAGCCGTTCTTCCGCGCGCCGGGGCAAGAAGCGCCGGGGCATGGCCTGGGGTTGGCGATTGCGCGCAAGGCTGCGGAGCGCCATGGCGGTAGTTTGGTGCTGGGCAATCATCCACAGGGTGGGTTTGTGGCCAGGCTGGAGTTGCCCTTGGCGGAAGCGGCAGGCAGTTGATGTGATGTAAAGGCGCCTGGCCTCTTCGCGGGTTCACCCGCGAAGAGGCCGGAAGCCTTGGTACATGAATCAGCCCAAGGCCAGGTTACTCACCCCAGGCACTGACAAAATCAGCCGTTTCCAGGACCGGCGCGGTACGCGGCTCGGTCAGCGGCGTGCCGACATACAGGTAGCCAATCAGCTCCTCGTTCTCAGCCAGCCCCAGGCCCTTGTGCACATGGGCATCAAAGGCCATGTCACCGGTACGCCACACCGCACCGATGCCCTGCGCATGCGCAGCAATCAGAATGCCGTGCGCCGCACAGCCCGCCGCCAGGCGCTGTTCGGACTTGGGCACCTTGAAGTGGTCTTGCAGCGTGGCCACCACCACGATCAGCAACGGCGCGCGCAGCGGCATGGCGCGAGCCTTGTCCAGCGCAGCCTGGCTGGCATCACCCTTTTGCTGCACCGCTTCGGCGAACAGCTCGCCCAATTTCTCGCGGCCCTGGCCTTCGATGGTCAGGAACCGCCACGGCCGCAGCTGGCCATGGTCCGGGGCACGCAAGGCGGCCTGGAACAGCGCCTCGCGCTGGGCGGCATTGGGCGCTGGTTCGGTCAGGCGTGGCACGGAAACACGGTTGAGCAATGCGTCGAGAGCCTCCATCGGCTACCCTCCTGGCAGTTGAATGTGCAGCCATTCTAGCGTTTACATCATCAGACCCATAGGTAGAATGGCGCCCTTCCAAATCGAGTCAGAGCAGATCACATGGCGTTGCCGACCTTAAGGATCATTGGTTTCATCATCGGCATCTTCCTGATTACCCTGGCCGTAGGCATGGCCGTGCCCATGGCGACCCTGGTGATCTTCGAGCGCACCGGCGACATGCCGTCGTTCCTCTGGTCCAGCCTGATCACCTTCATCGCCGGCCTGGCCCTGGTGGTGCCGGGGCGACCCGAACACGTGCACCTGCGCCCGCGCGACATGTACCTGCTCACGGTCAGCAGCTGGCTGGTGGTGTGCATATTCGCCGCCCTGCCGTTCCTGCTGACCCAGCACATCAGCTACACCGACGCCTTCTTCGAGAGCATGTCGGGTATCACCGCCACCGGCGCCACTGTGCTCAGCGGGCTGGATACCATGTCGCCGGGCATTCTCATGTGGCGCTCGATGCTGCACTGGCTTGGCGGCATCGGCTTCATCGCCATGGCGGTAGCGATCCTGCCGCTGCTGCGCATCGGTGGCATGCGTCTGTTCCAGACCGAATCTTCCGACCGCTCCGAGAAGGTCATGCCACGCTCGCACATGGTCGCCAAGTCGATCGTGGGGGTTTACGTCGGCTTCTCGATCCTTGGCGCACTGGCCTTCTGGTGGGCCGGCATGAGCCCGTTCGATGCCATCAACCATGCCATGTCGGCTATCTCCACAGGCGGCTTTTCCACCTCAGACCAGTCACTGGCAAAATGGGATATCCCGGCAGTGCACTGGGTGGCAGTGGTGGTGATGATCATGGGCAGCCTGCCGTTCACCCTGTACGTGGCCACCCTGCGTGGCAACCGCAAGGCGCTGATCCGCGACCAGCAGGTACAGGGCTTGCTGGGCATGCTACTGGTCACCTGGCTGGTGCTGGGCACCTGGTACTGGTACAGCACCAACCTGCACTGGCTGGATGCCCTGCGACACGTGGCACTGAACGTGACCTCGGTGGTCACCACCACCGGCTTCGCCCTGGGCGATTACAGCCTCTGGGGCAATTTCTCGCTGATGTTGTTCTTCTACCTGGGCTTCGTTGGTGGCTGCTCCGGTTCGACTGCAGGCGGCATCAAGATCTTCCGCTTCCAGGTGGCCTACATCCTGCTCAAGGCCAGCCTCAACCAGCTGATCCACCCGCGCGCGGTGATCAAGCAGAAATACAACGGCCACCGTCTCGACGAAGACATCGTGCGCTCGATCCTGACGTTCTCGTTCTTCTTCGCCATCACCATCTGCGTCATGGCGCTGCTGCTGTCACTGCTGGGCGTGGACTGGATGACCGCATTGACCGGCGCCGCCGGCACGGTTTCGGGTGTGGGCCCGGGCCTCGGCGAAGTGATCGGCCCTTCGGGCAACTACGCTACGCTGCCGGACGCAGCCAAGTGGATCCTCGCCGCCGGCATGCTGCTCGGCCGGCTCGAAATCATCACGGTGCTGGTATTGTGTATGCCGGCGTTCTGGCGTCACTGAGCCCTTCGGCCTCAGTGCCCAGGCGGGCGCGGTACTCGCTGGGCGTGGCATCGAACCAGCGGCGGAACGCCCGGTAGAAATTGCTGGGGTCGGCAAAGCCCAGCAAGTAGGCGGTTTCCAGCAGGGTCATGCCCGGTTGGGCAAGGTACTGTTCGGCCAGTTCGCGGCGGGTGTCGTCGAGCAAGGTCTGGAAGCTGGTCCCCTCCTCCTGCAAGCGCCTTTGCAAGGTGCGCTGCGACAGATGCAGGGCCTGGGCCAGGGTTTCACGCTTGGGCTCACCCTGCGGCAGAATACGGCACAGCACCTGGCGCACGCGGTGGGTAACCCGGCTTTCGGAAAAGCGCGCCAGGTACTCCCCGGCAAAGCGGTCATGCAGCACCGCCATGGCTTCGTTGGCGGTGGGCAGTGGCGCCTCCATGTCGGCCCGCTCGAACACCAACGCATCGTGCGGTGCACCGAACACCAGTGGCGAATGGAACGCCGTCTTGTACGGCTCGACATCCTTGGGCTGCGGCCCCTGCACCAGTACCCGCCGCGGCTGCACCGGCCGGCCGCTCAGCCACTTGCACAGCGCCAGCGCGCAGGCCAGCGAGGCTTCGGCACTGTGCCGGGTCGGCGGCAGGTGGTCGCCATGCACGGTGAGAATCAGCGAATAGCCCTCGGCACCAAGGACGAAGCTGAGGTCGGAACTTTCGGCGATGATGCGCTGGTACCGCACCAGCCGTTCGAAGCCCTCGGCCAGGGTGCGGCTGGACATCAACGCATAGCCCACCACATGGAATGACGCTGGCCGCACCACACGCGCCATGTTCAGGCCGATGGCCTCGTTGCCCGACAACTCCACCGCCAGTTGCCAAAGCCGGGTCATGGAGTCTTGAGGGAAGCGCGCATCAGGGTCGTCGAGGGCGGCGAAGTCCAGCCCCAGCTGCTTGAACATGGCCCGGCAGTCCAGCCCTTCCAGTTCAAGTGCTTTCACGATCCCTGATGCCCAGCTGGCTGACGTGGTTCTTTCACTCATGACAGGCTCTTCCCTGATCGCTCCTGCGGTGAACCCCAAGGATATTCAATTGGCGCCTATTGTCACTGGTAGGCACTGCCAATCACTCTAGACTCGAATCAGGCTCCACGCCGTGCATCTTGTCCAGAAGTATTAATCCCGGAGTACTGCCATGAACAGCACAGCGCAGTTTCGCAGTTTTGCCGAATTCTACCCGTACTACCTGGGGGAGCACAGCAACCCTACTTGTCGCCGCCTGCACTTTGTCGGCACCAGCCTGGTGATCGCCCTGGTGGCCTACACCATCGGCAGTGGCAAATGGTTGCTGCTGCTGGCCGTGCCGGTGTTCGGCTACGGTTTTGCCTGGGTCGGGCATTTCTTTTTCGAGAAGAATCGGCCGGCGACCTTCACCTATCCGCTTTATAGCCTGGCCGGGGATTTCGTGATGTTTCGCGATATTCTGCTCGGCAAGCTCAAGCTGTAGGATTTCCAGGGCCGCGTCGCGGCCCATGGCCCTCGAGCCTTACGCCAACTCCCGCACCGCCGCTTGCGCCTGCGCCAGACGATACAGCTCGATACTGCCATCCCAGTGCTCGATCAACGCCGTGCACGACTCCACCCAATCCCCGCAATTGAGGTACTCCACCTCGCCCACCTTGCGGATCTCGGCGTGGTGGATATGCCCGCACACCACGCCATGAAAACCACGCCGGGTGCACTCGTGGGCAATCGCAGCCTCGAAATCGCTGATGAAGTTCACCGCCCCTTTGACCTTGTGCTTGAGGTACGCGGACAGCGACCAGTACCCGTAGCCGTAACGCGCGCGCCAATGGTTCAGCCAGCGGTTGAGCACCAACGTGAGCTCGTATGCACGGTCACCGAGAAACGCCAGCCAGCGGTGGTAGCGGGTAATCACGTCGAACTGGTCGCCATGGATCACCAACAACCGGCGGCCATCAGCGGTCAGGTGCTCGGCTTCGTCGACCAGCTGGATATTGCCCAGGATCAGCCTGGAATACCGGCGCAGGAACTCGTCATGGTTACCGGTGACGTAGATCACCTCGGTGCCGCGCTTGCTCATGGTCAGCAGCCGGCGAATCACGTTGGTGTGGGCCTGCGGCCAGTAAATCCCGCCACGCAGCTTCCAGCCATCGATGATGTCGCCCACCAGGTATACACGGTCGGCCTGGTAGCCCTTGAGAAACTGCGACAGGTGTTCGGCCTGGCAGTCGCGGGTGCCAAGGTGCACGTCGGATATCCACAAGGTGCGCACGCGTTGCTTGCGCGAGGGGCGGGACAGTTCGGCATGGGTCATGGGCAAGCTCCGGCGCAGTTTGCTGGAGACTGGCAGGCGCGCATGACAGCGCCGTGGCAAATCGGTGACGAGTGATGGTGAGCAGCGAATCGGGCACAATGGGCCTTTGCCTTGCGAGGACGCCCCATGATCGTCGGCCCGATCCTCTCCCTGCGCCACTACCGCGACAGCCTGATCGCCCATAGCCACGAACACCCGCAACTGGTGTTCGGCCTGCGCGGCCGCCTGGCGTTCGAGGTGCAGGGGCAAGGTGCGGGGGTCGCCCGCCAAGGGTTGGTCGTGGTGCCGGCCGGCGCTCACCACACCTGTGCCAGCGATAAGGGCAGCGAATGCCTGGTGCTGGATGTGCCCGGAGACCACTGGCTGCGCGAGCAGCTGGGCGAGCATGCCGACGCCAGCCGGCGCCTGCTCGACCGCCCCGCCACCCTCGCCCTGGATGCTCGCCAGCAGCAACTGGTGGACTGGTTGGCGGCCAGCCCCATGGACGACCCGCTGATTGCCCGGCAAGGCGCAGCGCTGTTGCTGGCCAGCCTGAACGCCACGACAGCAGCCAACGTGCGCCCCAGCCAGCGACTGCCCTATGCAGCCTTCGATGCGCACATCGAGCAGCATGCAGCCTACCCGCTGCAGGTCGCCGACCTGGCGCGCATCGCCGGCCTGTCCAGCGCTCGGCTGCACGCGCGCTTTACTGCCGAGTGCGCGATGACGCCAATGGACTACATTCGCCAGCGGCGCTTGCTCAAGGCGCGGCGGTTGGTGGTACAGACCCTGCTGCCGATGGGTGAAATAGCGGCGCAGGTGGGGTATGGCTCGCAGAGTGCGTTTTCGGCGGCGATGTTGCGGGCGTTCGGGTGTACGCCATTAGCTTTGCGGCGAGAGCCTGGCGACAACTGACAGCAGTCTTGCGACAGAACGCGTTTGCCTGAGCCTATACACTGAGCCTGTACCGCACCTTTCGTGGGCGCGCCCCACGGCGTGAAGATCTTGAGCAAGGACCCATCATGAACCACCGTACCGCCCTCGGCGCGCTGCACATTGGCGCGCTGTTCTTCGGCCTCACCGGCGTCTTCGGCAAGTTGGCCGCCAGCGCAAGCCCGGCAATCATTGTGTTCGGCCGCGCCGCCTTCGCCGTGCTTGCCCTGGCCCTGTTCGCCAGTGTTGCCGGCCCGGGCTGGCAACGTCTAGGCAGCCAGGACGTGCGCCGGCTGTTGCTCGGCGGCGTGCTGCTGGCCGGCCACTGGGTCAGTTTCTTCATCGCCGTCAAAGTCGGCGGCGTGGCCATCGCCACCCTCGGTTTCGCCAGCTTCCCGGCCTTTACCGTGATCCTTGAAGGCCTGCTGTTCCGCGAACGCATTCGCCGCAACGAGGCAGTGCTGGTGCTGCTGGTCAGCATTGGCCTGGTACTGGTCACACCGGCCTTCGACCTGGCCAGCGAGGCCACTGGCGGCCTGCTCTGGGCACTGCTGTCCGGGCTGCTGTTCTCGCTGCTGTCGCTCACCAACCGCGTCGGCTCCGGGCGCTTGCCTGCGGTACAGGCAGCGCTGTGGCAAAACCTGGTGGTAGGCCTTTGCCTGCTGCCGTTCGCAGCACCAGGCCTGCCAGGCGTGGCGCCCATGGACTGGCTGTGGATCGCGCTGCTCGGCATCTTCTGCACCGGCGTGGCACACAGCCTGTTCGTTGCCAGCCTGGCGGTGATCAAAGCACGTACCGCTGCCGTGGTGTTCGGCATGGAGCCGGTCTACGGCATTGCCGTGGCCTGGGTGGTGTTTGCCGAAACCCCCACCGTGCGCATGCTGCTGGGCGGCGCGCTGATCATCTTCGCCATCGTACTGTCCAGCCGCCTGGCGGCCGAGCAGCCACCCAGGCAGCGGCCAGTGGCCGAGGGCGCCTGATCAGCGATCGTTGTGGCCCAGATCGCGCTGCGGGTCGATCTGGTCGCGGACCCGCTGCTTCAGCACCTTGGCTTCGGGGAAACCACCGTCGGCCTTGCGTTCCCAGATCTGCACCCCATCGCAGGCAATGCGGAAGATGCCGCCGGTACCAGGTTCCAGCGCCACTCGGCCAAGGTCGTCGGCAAAGGTGCTGAGCAGTTCCTGCGCCAGCCAGGCAGCGCGCAGCAGCCACTGGCACTGGGTGCAATACGTGATGACGATTTCCGGCTTGCTGTCGGCCATGGTGAAACATCTCCAGGTGGGGGGCCGCTTATACTAGCGGTCTTTAGCCCACGGTTTGAGACTCACGATGCGCCGTTTGCTGTTCTGTTTCCTGTTTACCCTCACCTCGCTTGCAGCAAGCGCCGCCGAACCGGCCAGGCCCAAGGTCGGCCTGGTTCTATCCGGTGGCGCCGCCCGTGGCCTGGCCCACATCGGCGTGCTCAAGGCCCTCGAAGAACAGGGCGTACGCATCGATGCGATTGCCGGCACCAGCATGGGCGCGGTGGTCGGCGGGCTCTATGCCTCGGGCTACAGTGTCGAGGAACTGGAAAAGCTCGCCACCACACTCGACTGGCAACAGGCACTGTCCGATGCCCCGCCGCGCAAGGACGTACCGTTCCGACGCAAGCAGGATGACCGCGATTTCCTGGTCAAGCAGAAGCTCAGCTTTCGCGATGATGGCAGCCTGGGCCTGCCGCTAGGCGTGATCCAGGGCCAGAACCTGTCACTGCTGCTGGAAAGCAAGCTGGCGCACACCGCCGACACCCGGGATTTCGACAAACTGCCCATCCCCTTCCGCGCGGTGGCCACCGACATCGCCAGTGGCGAAAAGGTGGTGTTCCGCCGTGGTCACCTGCCCCAGGTCATCCGCGCCAGCATGTCGATTCCGGCGGTATTCGCCCCGGTCGAACTGGATGGCCGCCTGCTGGTGGACGGCGGCATGGTCGACAACATACCGGTCGATGTCGCCCGTGAAATGGGTGTGGACCTGGCCATCGTGGTCGATATCGGCACCCCATTGCGTGACCGCAAGCAATTGCTGACCGTAGTCGATGTGCTCAACCAGTCGATCACCCTGATGACCCGACGCAATTCGGAAGAACAACTGGCCAGCCTGCACCGCGACGACATCCTCATCCAGCCGCCACTGGCCGCCTTTGGCGTAACCGACTTCGGCCGCGCGCGGGACATGATCGACGCCGGCTACCGCGCCACCCGCCTGCTCGAGCCTCGCCTCGCCGCCCTGCGCCACCCTGAGGGCGACAGCAGCCTGGCCGTGGCCCGTTCGCCACGCCAGCGCACGCCAACGATCACCGCGATCAGGATCGAGAACGACTCCAAGGTCAGCGACGACGTGATCCGCTCATACATCCGTCAGCCGATCGACGCACCGCTGGAGCTGGACCGCCTGCAAACCGACATGGGCACGCTGTACGGCCTGGACTACTTCGACCGGGTGCAGTACCGCGTGGTGCACAAAGGCGACGACAACACCTTGGTCATCAACGCCCGCGGTCGACGCGGCGGCACCGACTACCTGCGTCTAGGCCTGAACCTGTCGGACGACCTGCGCGGCGACAGCGCCTTCAACCTGGGCGCCAGCTACCGGGTCAACGGCATCAACAGCCTGGGTGCCGAGTGGCTGACCCGTGGCCAGATCGGCGACCAGCAAGAGCTGTACAGCGAGTTTTACCAGCCGCTGGACGTGGGCTCGCGGTACTTCATCGCGCCGTACCTGGACTTCAGCTCACAGAACATCGAGGCCACCCTGGACAACGACCCCGTCGCCGAGTACCGCCTCGAGCGCTATGGCTTTGGCCTTAACCTCGGGCGGCAGATTGGCACCAACGGTGAAGTGCGCCTGGGCGTGGGCAAGGCATGGGGCGAGGCCGAGGTACGCATTGGCGACCAGGACCTGCCCAAGGTCAGCTTCAACGAAGGTTTCTATGAACTCAAGTATTCGTTCGACACGCTCGACAACGTGTATTTTCCGCACAGCGGTGAGGACATTGGCCTGACTTTGCGCAAGTACGACAAGTCACTGGACTCCGACCAGGATTACCGGCAGTGGCTGTTCAACCTGGACAAGGCCATCAGCAGCGGGCCCAACACCTTGGTGCTGGGCGGGCGGTATGGGCGCACGCTGGACGATACCGAAGTGGTGACGTCGAGCTTCGTGATGGGCGGCGCGCGCGAGCTGTCAGGCTTCCGCCAGGACTCGGTGTCGGGCCAGAACGTGAGCCTGATGCGCATGGTCTACTACCGCCGGCTGACGCCGCGAGCCTACGTGCCGCTGGACTTCCCGCTGTACATTGGCGGGTCGCTGGAACGTGGGCGCGCGTGGAACAACGACAACGAGTTCGACAGCGGCTACATCAATGCAGCGAGCATCTTCCTGGGGCTGGAGACACCGTTGGGGCCACTGAACTTCAGCTATGGCACCAACAGTGCGCATGAGCAGGCGGTATACCTGAACTTGGGGCATACCTTCTGAAACGTGCACTGCTCCGTAACGTTCGGGCTATGTCAGGATTTTTCGAGGTTGGCGAGGATCTTGGCATGCACCCGCATGCACACCTGCAGGTCCGCCTCGTCCACGCCGTTGAACAGCTCCACCCGTAGCTGGTTGGCGATGGTTTCGATCTGCTCGATCAGCGGCTTGGCCGGCGGGCACAGCAAGATCTTCTTGGCCCGCCGGTCTTCCACCACCGCCTGCCGGCGCACCAGGCCTTGTGCTTCGAGGCTGTCCAGCAGCCGCGCCAGGGTTGGGCCTTCGACGCCCACGCTCTGGGCCAGCTCACGCTGGGTGGGGGCTTCTTCGAAGCGGGCCAGGTGCAGCAACACCAGCCAGCGCGCCTGGGACAGGTTGAGCCCGGCCAGGCGGCGGTCCAGCTCGGCACGCCAGCCCCGGGACATCTGGGCCAGCTGCATGCCGAAGCGGTGTTGGTTGTCGGTCAGGGGCATAAGCAACTCATTGAGTAGATCTAATTATTAGGCAGCTAACCATGCCCGGCCCCACGAGGCAAGGCTCGGGCACGCTTGCGTGTTCGATAATCGTCAAAAAGCATGACAAAGGTCAGCAGATGGCGCTTTTGCCTTCGATCCTGCCGATGCCTACAGCTCGAACTCCGCCGCCAGCGCCGCGCGGACGCAATACAGCACGCCTTCAGGCACCCGTGCGCCAAACAGCGGGGCAATCGTCGACACCGGGGGCAACTCGCCTTCGCCATCGAGGAAGGCATCCTGCACTTCCATGAGCAGGTCTTCCGGCAGGTCGAGGGCCTGGTCCAGGCTCAACTCCTGTCGCCCCAGCGCCTCGGCCAGCAGGCTGTACACGTTCTTCTCGCTGCAGTTGAGCTGCCCGGCGATCTGTGCCGGGGTCATGCCGGCCCGGGCCAGGCTGACCAGCTCGTGGCGCAGGTCCAGGACCACTTTCGGCGCCTCTTCGGTGCCACCGCTGTTGTTCAGCACCTCGAGGAACGCCTGGCCATAACGCTCCAGCTTGCGCGCGCCCACGCCGCTGACCTGGGCCATGTCGCTGAGGCTGACCGGCTGGCTGCGCAGCATCTCCAGCAACGTCGAGTCGGGGAAGATGACGTAGGGCGGCACACTGTGCTCTTCGGCCAGCTTGCGCCGCAGGGTACGCAGGGCTTCCCAGAGCTCGCGCTCTTCGGCGCGCACCAGCTGGCTGGCGGGGCTGCCGCCGCCGGACGACGAGGCCTTGGCGGTTGTCTGCGGCTTGAGGTCGCGGCGCAGTTGCAAGGTCACCTCGCCGCGCAACAGTGGCCGGCAGCTGTCGGACAGGCGCAGGCCGCCGTAGCCCTCCAGGTCGATATCGACCAGCCCGCGCGCCACCAACTGGCGGAACAGCGAACGCCACTCGGCTTCGGCCATGCCCTTGCCCACGCCAAACACCGAAAGCTTCTCATGCCCAAAATTGCGCACCTTCTCGGTGTCCTTACCCAACAGCACATCGACCAGGTGGCCGACGCCGTAGCGCTGGCCGGTGCGGAATACCGCCGACAGCGCTTGGCGCGCCGGCTCGGTAGCGTCCCAGGTCTGGATGTTGTCGACGCAGTTGTCACAGTGCCCGCAAGGTTGTTCGAGGGTTTCGTCGAAATAGGCCAGCAGCGACTGGCGACGGCAGCGGGTTTCTTCGCACAGCGCCAGCATGGCGTCGAGCTTGTGCTGTTCGATGCGCTTGTGGCGCTCGTCGCCTTCCGAGTTCTGCAGCATCTGCTTGAGCATCACCATGTCCTGCAGGCCGTAGGCCATCCAGGCATCGGATGGCAGGCCATCACGGCCGGCACGGCCGGTTTCCTGGTAATAGGCCTCCAGCGACTTTGGCAGGTCGAGGTGGGCAACGAAGCGCACGTTGGGCTTGTCGATGCCCATGCCGAAGGCAATGGTGGCGACCATGATCAGCCCTTCCTCGTTGAGGAAGCGGTGCTGGTTGGCCGCCCGTGTCTCGGCAGCCAGGCCGGCGTGATACGGCAGTGCCGGGAAACCCTGGTCACAAAGGAACGCAGCGGTTTCATCGACCTTCTTGCGCGACAGGCAATAGACAATGCCGGCGTTGCCACGGCGCTCGCCGAGGAATGCCATCAGCTGCTTGCGCGGCGCTTCCTTGGGCACGATGCGGTAGAAGATGTTCGGCCGGTCGAAGCTCGACAGGAAGCGCTCGGCCCCTTGCAGATGCAGGCGCTGGACGATCTCTTCGCGGGTACGCATGTCGGCGGTGGCGGTCAGGGCGATGCGCGGCACATGCGGGAACAGCTCGGCCAGCTGGCCCAATTGCAGGTACTCGGGGCGGAAATCGTGGCCCCATTGCGACACGCAGTGCGCCTCGTCGATGGCGAACAGCGAGATGTCGAGGTCGCGCAAGAAGTCGAGCATGCGCGGCTGCACCAGGCGCTCCGGCGCCAGGTACAGCATTTTCACCTCGCCCCGGCGCAGGCGCCCGGCCAGGTCGCGCTGCTGCTCTGCGGTCAGCGTGGAGTTCAGTGCGGCTGCCGCCACGCCCAGCTCGTCCAGGGTGGCGACCTGGTCGTCCATCAGCGCGATCAGTGGCGAGACCACCACAGTCAGGCCCGGGCGCAGCAGCCCCGGCACCTGGAAACACAACGACTTGCCGCCACCGGTGGGCATCAGTACCAGGGCATCGCCGCCATTGGCCACGCATTCGATGATCGCTGCCTGGCGCCCTCGGAAACTGTCGTAGCCGAAGATATCCTTGAGAACGCGCTGAGCCTGTTCGAGCATGTGCAACTCCAAATCGCCGTACCATCCTGGGGACAGGCTGGACGAAAAACCCGCCCCGCACACGCCAAATGCGTAAGCGGTTTTTGCCAGGCAGCCGGCAAAACCTGCCCCTGGATTGAAAATCGCGGAGTATACCGCAGCACCGCGCTGCGCAGGACACCACGGTGACAGACGTTCCCTTTGCCCCGCTGCCGCTGCAAGGTGCTAGAATTCGTTATCGTTTATTCCCCAAGGTAGCCCTGTAATGTCCTTCGCCGAGCAACTGACCCGCCTGCAAGCCTTCCTCGACGCCGACGAGCTGCACGAAGAAGCGCTGGACTATGTCGCCGCCCACGGCTACCTCACTGCCTTGTCGATCAACGCCGAGGACGTGCCCGAGCGGGAGTGGATCGACGCCCTGTTCGCCGAAGAGCCGCACTACGCCAGCGAAGCCCAGCGCACCGAAATCGAGGCCACCCTGGTGGCGCTGAAGGCGCACATCGCCCGGCAACTGGCCAGCGACGACGAATTCGAACTGCCGTGCGACCTCGACTTGGGCGACGAGCCGGACGATTCCGACCTGCGCGGCTGGTGCATCGGCTTCATGGAAGGCGTATTCCTGCGTGAAGAAGCTTGGTTCGAGAACGCCGAGGAAGAAGTCAGCGAGATGCTGCTGCCGATCATGGTCGGCTCGGGCCTGTTCGACGAGCAGCCAGAGTTCGCCGACATCGCCAGCAACGCCAACCTGCAGGACGACATGATCGTCCAGATTCCCGAAGCGCTGACTGCGCTGTTCCTGCTGCTGCACGCTCCTGACGAAAAGCCGGCGTTGCTCAAGCCACGCCACCACTAAGCCGCCTGTGCGCTACCTGCTGCTGGCCACCGGCTGGCTCAGCGTTGCGTTGGGGGTGTTGGGGATATTCCTGCCGGTATTGCCCACCACCCCGTTCCTGCTACTGGCGGCAGCCTGCTTTGCCCGCAGCTCGCCGCGCTTTCACCACTGGCTGGTCCATCACCCCAAGCTCGGGCCATGGATTCGCGACTACCTCAGTGGTGAAGGCATCCCCCTCAGGGGCAAGGTCTACGCCATCGGCCTGATGTGGGCCAGCATCGGCCTGTCGTGCTACCTGGTACCGCTGTTCTGGGCGCGTGCCTTCATGTTGACCAGTGCCGTGCTGGTCAGCCTGTACATCCTCCGCCAAAAAACCCTGCACAAACCAAAGTGACAATATTTTGTCGCCAAATATCAAATTTGCCTAACAACCCTTTTATTTATCTGAAATGGTTCTGGAACCGCACGAAACCCTTGCAATCACTGGATCGAATGGATTTCTGCGTGGTCGACAGATGATTATTTGGACAAACGCGTTAGACAATTAAAATATTACATGGCACATTGATATGAATAAATCTTCTTATCTATCGCGGTGAATGTACTTAGCTGTGTGGTTAAAAACCTGCAACACTATACGCGATAAATTATCGTCATTTTTTTGGCGAGCAGCAGGATCAATTCCAGGATCAGGGAGATGTACCATGCGCGTTTTGAACCCCATCACCAGTGCATTACTGTTGGCCCTGGCGAGTGCCAACGTACAGGCGATGTCGATGACCGAGGCTGTCCAAAGCGCCGTGGACTACCACCCACAAGTCAGCTCCAACCGTAACAGCAAGCTGTCGGCCGACGAAGACGTGAAGTTCGCGCGTGGTGGCTACTACCCGTCCGTGGACCTGGTCGCCGGCTACGGCCGCCAGCGTTCTGACAACACCACTACCCGTGCTGAAGGTAACCACAACAAGGAAACCCTCAACTACACGCAGTCCGAGCTGCGCCTGCGGCAGATGATCTTCGACGGCTTCAATACCTCGAATGAAGTGGGCCGTACGGAGGCTGTCTCCACCTCTCGCGCCTACTACACCCAAGCAGTGGCCCAGGATGTGGCCCTGCGAGCGGTCGAGGTGTACCTGGAAGTGCTCAAGCGTCGTGAGCTGGTGACCCTGGCCAAGAACAACCTGCAAGCCCACTTGCGGGTCAATGACCAGATCGGCCTGCGTAACGAGCGTGGTGTCGGCAGCACTGCCGACCTTGACCAGTCCCGCGCCCGTCGCGCTCTGGCTGAGAACAACCTGGACACCGCAGAAGTCGACCTGGCCGATGCCGAGGCCAACTTCTTCAGCGTGATCGGCCGCGCGCCGGACGAACTGGAAAGCCCGCAGACCATCAAGGGTGAAGTGCCTGTCACCCTCGACGAAGCACGCGACGGCATGCGCCAGAACAACCCGTACATCAAGTCGGCCCAAGCTGACGTGAACGCCGCCGAGCAGCAGTACGAAGTGGGCAAGTCGACCTTCTACCCGCGCTTCGATGCCATTCTGGCGACCGGTGCCAACAACAACACCGGCGGCGAGAAGGGCCACAACAACAACGACTGGCAAGCCGGCGTCGAGATGAACTACAACCTGTTCCGCGGCGGCAGTGACAAGGCTCGCCTGCAGTCCGACGCGCACAAGATCAACCAGGCCCTGGATATTCGCAACAACGCCCTGCGCGAACTGACCGAGAACCTGAGCCTGGCGTGGAACGCCATGAACAACGCCAGCAAGCAGCTGCCGACTGCGCGTGAATACGCCGAAACCACCAAGCGCGTGCGCGCGGCCTACCAAGACCAGTTCGGCCTGGGCCAGCGTACCCTGCTGGACGTGCTGGACAGTGAAAACGAACTGTACAACGCCGACCGCCGCTACACCGAAGTGCGTTACACCGAGGAGTTCTCGCGCTACCGCGTGCTGGCGACCATGGGTGAATTGCTGACCAAGCAGCGTATTTCACTGCCGCCAGAGGCGCTGGCAACGACCGAAGTACGTACCGAGGCGCGCTTGCCAGAGATGCGTTGATCGGGCTGAGAGTACCGGGGCCGCTTTGCGGCCCTTTTGCGTCTCACGGCCGCGCCTTGTAGCCACTTGCCTGCTTCGCGCAGTGAGCCTGCCCCACAGGCCCTCCCTGCCCCCTCATCCGTCACCATGGTTACGTTGATACGTCTCCTCGCCCATGGCCCTGATCTGCCCCTCGATCAAGGCCTCGAACGGTGCCAGCAGCGCATCGAAACAGGCCGGCGGCTCCAGCGCGTTCAACGCCCCCACCACCGCCTCGATGGTCGACAACGCTCCCGCTTCCGGCGCCTTGCGCAAGCGATAGCGTGAAGCTGCCACCTGCCCCAGCGTGACCCGCGGCAAGGTCTCCAGCAACGGGTTCAGGTACAGCAGCTTGCGCGCCTTGCGCCAGGTGCCGTCGGGCACGATCAGCAGCAACGGCTTGTCGCGCCCATCGTCATACGCGGTCAGCACCTGGGCGTCGTCGCCAGGGAACAGCAGCGCAGGCCGGTAGCCAGGGGTAGCCAGTAACTGTGCGAGGTCATCGAATACCTCACCTACCCGCAGCTCGGCATTACGCAGGCCAAGGGCGGCCAGCCGGGCAGTATTCAGCGCATGAGCGGTTTCACTGGGGTGCTGCAACAGGATCACTCGGGTACGGCTGTCGAGCGCTGGAATCAGCGGGCATAGGCAATGGTCGAGCGGGCGCTGGCAGCGCTCGCAACGGGGTCTGGGCATGGGGGTCTCCTTGGCGGGGACATTTTGCCACAGAACCTGCGCCCGCTCTGCCAGCGGATGGGCCGCAAGGCGGCCCCAGCGCTTTCAGCGGTTGAACCGTTCCGCCAGGCTATGCAGATACTCTGCCATGCGCTCCAGGTCCTGGCTGATCTCCGCCCCTTGCCTGGCCTGCCCGGCACTCTGATCGCACAGCTGGGCAATCCGCACGATCTGCTGGTTGATGTCCTCGGCCACATGGCTTTGCTGTTCCGACGCCGTGGCCATCTGCTGACTCATGCCAGTGATGCGGCTGACCGCCTGGGCAATCCCGCCCAAGGCGGCCTGCACCGCCTCGACACTGTGCACGCTGTCGCGCGATATCTGCTCACCACGGCTGGCAGTACTCACCGCCCGTTCCGCCCCGGCACGCAACGACGCGATGATCTGGTGAATTTCCTCGGTCGAAGCGCGCGTGCGCTGGGCCAGCGAGCGTACCTCATCGGCCACCACGGCAAACCCCCGCCCCTGCTCGCCGGCGCGCGCCGCTTCAATGGCGGCGTTGAGCGCCAGCAGGTTGGTCTGTTCGGCAATCGAGGTAATCACGTCGACCACGCTGCCAATTGACTGGGTCTGCTCAGCCAAGGCATTCACCGCCTGACCAATGTCGTTGACCGCATCGCTCATGCTGCCCATGGCTTTGAGGCTCTGCAGCGCCAGCTCGCTACCCTGCTGCGCCAACTGGTCGGCATCTCCTGCGGCATGCGCCGTGCTCTGCACGTTGTGAGTGACCTGCTGGATGGTTGCCGCCATCTGTGCGATGGCCGTGGCCGACTGGTCGGTCTCGCTGCGCTGGCGGTCGAGCATCTGCGCCTGTGCATCGGACAGGTCGGAGGATTGCGCGGCCCGCGACTTCACCCCAACCCCGGCATCCACCAGGCGCGTCAGGGCCGTTTGCAAGCGGGCCTCCTCACTGATGATGGCCAGATCCAGCTGGCCCTGCAGGCCCGGGTTGTCGCTGTAGGTCAGCGCCACCAGCGGGCTGGTGAAGGCCTTGGGGTGCTCGGCCAGCGTGCGGCGGATGGCCTGGTTCTGCCGATGCTCCACCAGGTACCAGGCCAGCAGCAGGCTGGCCATCAGCACCCCGAGCGCCGCGTAAGGCGGTAGCCACAAATAGCCCGCTGCCGCCACCAGGCCTGCACCCATCAGTGGCCAGCCGTGACCCAGGCCATGCCCCATGCGGGCTGCCCACGATACCGGCGCGCGACCATCGCGCAAGCGCGCGTACAACGCCTCGGCGCGGCGGATCTGCTCACGCGTTGGCACCGAGCGCACCGACTCGTAGCCGCTGATGCGGCCTTGTTCGTAGACCGCCGTGACATAGGCGCTGACCCAGTAATAATCACCGTTCTTCGCCCGGTTCTTGACCACGCCCATCCACGGCTTGCCCTGCTTGATGGTTTCCCACATGTGGCCGAACACCGCCGGCGGCATGTCGGGGTGGCGTACCAGGTTATGCGGTTGACCGACCAGCTCGTCATAGGTGAACCCGCTGATCGCCACGAAGGCGTCGTTGCAATAGGTGATGCGGCTGTTGAGGTCGGTGGTGGATATCAGCCGTTGTTCGCTGGGGAAGGTTCTTTCGTGCTCAGTGACGGGCAAGTTCATGCGCATCTTGGGCGATCCTTGCAGGATGAAATTAAGGGAAATCATCAGCGCAAGTTGATATGTAGCAGAGCGCTATCAGGTTAGCGGTCCGCTTCTGCCGAAATTTAACGCCGCCCGACGGAATACATGAACACGGGGCCACTCAACCCACGTTAAGCTGGCTTTTCAACAGGTCACGGAAGGTCTGGATCAGCGGTTCTCGGCTACGCCCGCGGCGGATGATCAGCGAGAACGGCGCCTGGTAGCCAAAGGTGGACGGCGACAGCACGCGCAGGTCGCCCTTGTCGACCCAGGCCTGGGCATAGTGCTCGGGCAAGTAACCGATATAGGCGCCGGACAGGATCAGGATCAACTGCGCCTCCATACTCTCCACGGTCGCCGCACTGTGCTTGAACCCATGCCGGGCCAGTTCTGCCTGGCTCCAGTAACCACGCCCGACCATGCGCTGCTGGGTCACCACCTGCTCGGGGATACGCCGTTCGGCATACAACGGGTGGCGGCTGCTGCAGTACAGCCAGTGCTGTTCGCGGTACAACGGCTGGTACAGCAGGCCGCTCATGCGCGAGGAAAACGCGCCGATCGCCAGGTCCAGTCGGTTGTCCTGCACACCCAGTTGCAGTTCGTACGGGCTGGACACCGACAAGTGCAAGTGCACCGCCGGGTGCTCCTGACTGTAGGCACCGATGGCCTCGGCCAGCGGCAAGGCTCGATCGCCGACCGTGGAGTCGATCACACCCAGGTTGAGGGTGCCGCGCAACTCGCCCTTGAGTGCGGCCGCGTATTGCTCGAAACCATCCAGTTCGGCTAGCAGGCGCAGAGTTTCCTGGTGGAACAGCTCGCCCTTGCTGGTCAGGCTGAAACCACCCCGGCCGCGGTGGCACAGCACGATACCCAGCGCGCCTTCCAGCTGGCTCATGTAGGTACTGATGGCCGACGTCGACAGGTTCAGCTCGCGCTGGGCGTTGGCGAAGCCCTGGTGGCGCACAACGCTGATGAAGATGCGCAGCAGTTTCAGGTCGGGCAAGGTCGAGGCCATGGTGCAACGTTTCCACAAGGGTATTGCCGCGCAGTCTAACCGCTCTGCCGGGCTTTAGTTCAGAAATTCCTGAACTAAGTATTTGTCGGTAGCGATTCTTCCCCGGCACTACCTTGCGCAGACTTGGCCGAAATGTCCCTGCCCGCCGGCAAAAGCACAGTTGAAAGGCGCGCGGCGGCACAGGTTCGAACAAACAGAACAATCGACCGACTGATGAGGCCCACCGTGGACAAGACTCTCCACCAACCACTGGGCGGCAACGAAATGCCGCGTTTCGGCGGCATCGCCACCATGCTCCGTCTGCCCCACCTGCAAAGCGCCGAAGGCCTGGATGCCGCGTTCATCGGCGTGCCGCTGGACATCGGCACCTCCCTGCGCTCCGGCACCCGCTTCGGCCCACGGCAGATCCGCGCCGAATCGGTGATGATCCGTCCGTATAACATGGCTACCGGCGCTGCGCCGTTCGACTCGCTGTCGGTGGCCGACATCGGCGACGTGGCGATCAACACCTTCAACCTGCTGGATGCCGTACGCATCATCGAAGAAGCGTACGACCAGATCGTCGAGCACAACGTGATCCCGATGACCCTGGGCGGCGACCACACCATTACCCTGCCGATCCTGCGTGCGCTGCACAAGAAGCACGGCAAGATCGGCCTGGTGCACATCGATGCCCACGCCGACGTCAACGACCACATGTTCGGCGAGAAAATCGCCCACGGCACCACCTTCCGCCGCGCCGTCGAAGAAGGCCTGCTCGACTGCGACCGCGTGGTGCAGATCGGCCTGCGCGCCCAAGGCTACACCGCCGACGATTTCAACTGGAGCCGCCGCCAGGGCTTCCGCGTGGTCCAGGCCGAGGAATGCTGGCACAAGTCGCTGGAGCCGTTGATGGCCGAAGTGCGGGAAAAAGTGGGTGGCGGGCCGGTCTACCTGTCGTTCGACATCGACGGCATCGACCCGGCCTGGGCCCCGGGTACCGGTACCCCGGAAATCGGCGGCTTGACCACTATCCAGGCAATGGAGATCATTCGCGGCTGCCACGGCCTGGACCTGATCGGCTGTGACCTTGTCGAGGTCTCCCCACCTTACGACACCACCGGCAACACCTCGCTGCTGGGTGCCAACCTGCTGTTCGAAATGCTCTGCGTGCTGCCTGGCGTGGTGCGTCGCTAATACCGCTCTACCCCGGCAGGAGCCATGAGGGAGGGCCACTGAGGCCCGCCAACACAAGAAAAGACCGCCGGGCGCCGTGCAGACGCCCGCGTGGTCGATCTCGCCATAATAAAGATAATCGGGAGACCCCCAATGGCCTTGGACATCATTGTTGTAATGATCTACACCGCCGGCATGCTAGGGCTTGGCTGGTATGGCATGCGGCGCGCAAAAACCCATGAAGACTACCTGGTAGCCGGGCGCAACCTTGGCCCGGTGCTGTACATGGGTACCATGGCCACGACCGTGCTCGGTGGCGCTTCCACCGTCGGCACCGTGCGCCTGGGCTACGTCCACGGCATCTCCGGGTTCTGGCTGTGCGCAGCCTTGGGCCTGGGCATCATCGCCATCAACCTGTTCCTCGCCAAACCCTTGCTGCGCCTGCGTATCTTCACCGTGACCCAGGTGCTCGAGCAGCGCTATAACCCTACCGCCCGCCAGGCCAGCGCCGTGATCATGCTGGCCTACGCGCTGATGATCGGTGTGACCTCGACCCTGGCCATGGCCACCGTATTGCAGGTACTGCTGGACCTGCCGTTCTGGGCGTCGCTGATGCTCGGTGGCGGCGTGGTGGTGCTGTACTCGACCATCGGCGGGATGTGGTCGCTGACCTTGACCGACATCGTCCAGTTCGTGATCAAGACCGTCGGCCTGATGTTCATCCTGCTGCCGGTGTGCCTGTACAAGGCCGGTGGCTGGGATACCCTGGTGGCCAAACTGCCGGCGGCCAGCTTCCAGCTGACCACCATTGGCTGGGACACCATCATCACCTACTTCCTGATCTACTTCTTTGGCATCCTGATTGGCCAGGACATCTGGCAGCGGGTGTTCACTGCCCGCGATGAAAAGGTCTGCCAGCGTGCCGGTACTACTGCCGGTGTGTACTGCGTACTGTACGGCCTGGCCTGTGCGGCGATCGGCATGGCAGCACACGTGCTGATGCCCGACCTGGCCAACCCGAACAATGCCTTCGCCGAGATGATCAAGACCACCCTGCCAGATGGCATTCGTGGTTTGCTGATGGCGGCAGCCCTGGCGGCCATGATGTCCACCGCAAGCGCCGGCCTGCTGGCGGCCTCGACCACCGTGACCGAAGACCTGCTGCCCAAGCTGCGAGGCGGCAAGCAGTCGAGCCTGGGCATGAGCCGCCTGTTCACCTTGCTCACCGGCCTGGTGGTGCTGGGCATCGCGCTGATGGTGAATGATGTGATCAACGCCCTGACCCTGGCCTACAACCTGCTGGTCGGCGGCATGCTGATCCCGCTGATTGGCGCCATCTTCTGGAAACGCGCAACCACTTCCGGTGCAATTGCCAGCATGTCGCTGGGCTTTGCCACCGCGCTGCTGTTCATGTTCAAGGATGGGCTGGAGGCCAACACGCCGATCTACTACAGCCTGGCCATTGGCCTGGTGAGCTTTGTGGTGGTGAGCCTGCTGTCGCGCAAGCCGGCAGCCGCGGCGACACTGGCCTGATCTACAACCTGTAGGGGCACACACAAAAAGGCCGCTGCACCCACCCAGGTGCAGCGGCCTTTGGTCTTTCTCAGCGACGGCGCGGTTGGCGCTTGCGCTGCTCTTCATCAGTCGGGATCGGCACCGGCTGCAAGGGTGGTGGAATCAGCCCCAAGGCGACGGCCAGGTCGTGGAGCCAGTTTGACAGTGGTTTATTCATAATGCCCCCTTGACGGGTCAGCCTCACGGCAAATCAATCCTGCGATGTTTCATACAGATCATAGCCCGATGTCCTGTATTACGCATGCCTCTGCTCTTACAGATATGGGCCATTTTGACTCGGATCAAGCCGTGGCGGCGCATTCCGACGACTGGTCAATCGTTTCGCTTTGTTGCAGGTCGATCCAGGCCTGCAAGTTTGCCCCGCGCATACCTTGGCGCCACATCAGCCAAGTGACCGCCTGATCGAACGGCGCTTGCAATGGATGCACCCTTACCCGATCGCGCCCGGGCAGGCTGTCGAGCATCGACCGGGCCATCATAGCCACCCCCGCGCCAGCGATCACGCACGCCAGCATGCTCTGGTACGACTCGATTTCCATTACCCGGCCCATCGGCGTGTGCGCATGGGCATACCAGGCCTCCAGGCGCATGCGGTACGAACAGCCTTGGCGGAAGGTGAACACCGCCTTGCCCGCCACATCCTTGGCGCCGTGCACTGGCGGGTGTTCAGGGCTGGTGATCAGCACCAGTTGTTCATCGCACAACGGTACACCGTCAAGACCGGCCAGGTTGAGCGGGCCGTCCACCAGAGCAGCATCCAGGCTGTGGTTGAGCAGGCCTTCGAGCAATTCACCGCTGGGCGCGGCGCGCACCTGCAGGTTCACTGCCGGGTAAGCCTGGTGGTAACGCGCCAGCAACGCCGGCAGGTGGGTGGCGGCCGTGCTGTACATGGTCCCCAGCACGAAATCCCCGGCAGGCTGGCCGCCACGCACTGCGGCCAACGCCTCGTCGCGCAGCGCTGACATACGGTTGGCGTAGTCCAGCAGCACCTTGCCTGCCGGTGACAATTGCAAACGCTGGCGCTCACGCAGGAACAGCTCGACGCCCAGCTGTTCTTCAAGCTGGCGCAGGCGCGTCGACAGGTTTGACGGTACCCGATGCAGGCGCTCGGCGGCACGGGTGATGGAACCCTCCTCGGCGACCGCCTGGAAGATACGCAGCTGGCTGAACTCCACGATATTCTCCAAAACAGAACAACTTGATCATCATTATTCAATTTTATTGAAAAAGAAACCGTTCTAACCTGCCGGCCATCGCTTACATACGTGCAGGAGACCTGTCATGTCGCCACTCTCTCAATTGCTGGCCAGCGCTGTGGCGCTGATGATGGCCATGGGTATCGGCCGCTTCGCCCTCACACCACAACTGCCGCAACTGATCGCCGAGGGCCAGTTCGACCTGACGGTCGCTGGACTGGTGGCAGCGGCCAACTACCTGGGTTACTTCATTGGTGCGGTAGACGCCATGTTCGCCCGCTCCCCCGGCCAGGTGCGCCTGCGCCTGCATGGGGGACTGTGGCTGTGCGTGGTGCTGACCTTGGCCTCGTGGCGCGCCGACGGTTTCTGGCCGCACCTGCTGCTGCGTTTTGGCACTGGCCTGGCCAGCGCCTGGGTGTTGGTGATGATCACCAGCCTCAGCCAGCAGGTGGCCAATGCCCATAACCACCAGCGCCTGGGGGCTCTGGTATTCGCCGGGCCCGGCCTGGGGATTGCCGTCACCGGCCTGCTGGCCCTGGTGGCACATGTGCTGGGACTGGGTTCGGCAGCGCTGTGGCTGATCTACGGCATGGCCGCGCTGGCGATGCTGGTGGCCATGCGGCGATGGCTGCCATGTACGCTGCAAGCGGCGCCAAGCCCAACGCCTGCGCGCCATGGCCCGACCCGCAGTGTCGGCATCGGCCGCCTGGGGTTGGTGTATGCCTTGTATGGCATCGGTTACATCCTGCCGGCCACCTTCCTGTCCCAGATGGCCAACCAGCAGTTCCGCGGGCAGTGGCTGGCCGACCTGTTCTGGCCGGCGTTTGGCCTGGCGGCTGCGCTGGGGGTGCTGCTGGTGAGCCTGCGCCGCGGCGGGCACACTTCGGCTTGGCTCACCGCCACCCTCTGGCTGCAGGGAATCGGTGTGCTGGCTTGCCTGATGGGCGGGGGTATCGGGTTGGCGTTGGGCGTGGTGCTGTGCGGCGGGCCGTTCCTGGCCTGCATGCAATTGGTGATGCAACGCTCGCGGGAGCTGGCGCCGCATGCCACACAGCGCAATGCCGGGCTGCTGACCGCGTGCTTCGCCCTGGGGCAGTTGAGCGGGCCGTTACTGGCGGCGCTCAGCAGCCACTACAGCGGCGGGCTGCAACCGGCGCTGATGCTGGCGGCGGGTGGCTTGGGAGTGGCTGGCGGGCTGGTGCTGATGGCCGGCAGAACACGGCAGGCTGTTGCCTGTCAGGCCAGGGTCACACCCTGAATGATGATTGTTTGATCCGGCTCTTCGCGGGCTCACCCGCGAAGAGCCGGCACACATCACCCGACAAACCGTCGCAACTGCTGCTTCACCCAAGGTTCGGCACTCACCAGAACCACACCCAGCAACACCATCAACGCCCCCACCACAAAATTCGCGCTCAGCGGTTCATCCAGCAGCAAGACACCAAAGGTCACCCCGAACAATGGGGTAATGAAGGAAAACACCGCCAGGTTCGACGCCAGGTACTTGCGCAGCAGCCAGAACCAGGTGAGGTAGCTGACGAACGACACCACAATCCCCTGGAACAATACGCTGCCCATCGCCAGCGGCGTCAGCGACACCGCGCCGATCTGTCCGCTGAGCAGTGCGATCAGCAACAGCCCAGCAAAACCGACCGCCAGCTGATAGAACAGGGTCAAGGTCGCCGGCGCCTCCGACAATCGCGAGCAGCGCACCACCACCGTGGTCGCGCCCCAGGCCAGCCCGGCGATCACGCCAAACGCGTCACCCAGCAAGGTACGACCGTCCATGTGCTCGAATGACATGCCACCGGCAAACGCCATGGCAATGCCGCCGAATGCCAGCAGAATCCCCAGCCATTGCAGCAGCCGCAAGCGTTCACTGGCCAACCGAAAATGCAGCCCCAACGCGGTGAACACGGGCGCGGTGTAGAGAAACACCGACATGTGTGCCGCCGATGTCAGTTTCAGCCCTTCGGCAATGAACAGAAACTCCACCCCGAACAGCCCGCCCGCCAGCAACCCGGCGCGCCAGGTACTGCCGACCTGCTCCCAGCCACCCCGCCAGCACAGCATCAGGCCTACCAGCACAGCGGCAATGCCATTGCGCAGTGCCGCCTGCATCACCGGGGCGATGTCGACGGCGGCGGTCTTGATCAGCACCTGCTGGCAGCCCCATATCAGGCAAAGGCCCAGCATTACCTGGAAGGCAAAGGCGTCAGGGTTCTTGCGGACCGCGCTCATAAGCGGGCCTCTGGGGTGATCGTTGGCATGGGCAAGACTCGGCAGCTTTCAGAAGCGACCGATTATCGGGTTTTGAACGCTGCACATGCCAGCCTTAAAACGACATCAAGCAATCTGTGCCTTCGCAGATACCTGGTCGAATGTCGTTTCGTCCAGCGCATCTTCCTGCTCATCCAGCACCTGGCGCGGGTGCTCGAAGCCGGGGATGCTGCTGTCGATCAGGCTCATCAAGCGCGAGCCGCGTTCGGTCAGGACAAAGTTTTCGCCATTGCCGCCGTCCTCTTCAGGCCGGCATTCAATGAATCCGCGCTCGAATAGCAGCTTTTCATACTCGCATGCACGGGTTTTCAGATGATCCACGTCACCCACCGGCTCACCCTTGGCGGCCAGTGCGGCGGCGTGCTGCTCGGCATAGGGGCGTGGCGTGAAGCTGTGACCGCCGCCGTTCTGCACCTCGTGCAGCAAGCGTTCGATCAGGTCCCAGTCGTAGACGATGCTCATGGCTACGGGCTCCTGCTGTGGACGGAAGGGGTACACAGGTTGGGACCTGCCAGGGTTGCCAAGCGTTCAGAAGCGTTTAGCGCTGACGTTGTTGTGCTTGCATGTACTGGCGCAGCAACTGATTGATCCGGGTCTGGTAGCCGCTGCCCTGCTCCTTGAACCAGGCAAGGACATCTGAGTCCAGTCGAATGGTCACCGTCTGCTTGGCGGGAACGCGCAGCTCGGCCTGGCGGAAAAGTCGTGGTCCAGTTCAGGGATATCTGATGTGTCGATATCCTTGTCGTCCTGTCGAGCCAGGCGGCTCCAGTCAGTTTTCGATGATTTGGTCATAGTACCTGGCCTCCCGTTTGGTGGCTTTTCTTGCAGAAATGATGCGAATCACCTCACCCCGGCTCTCCGTGTACACGACGACACCTATCAGCGCCTTTCCTTTGAGACTAGAGCGATGTAGCGCGCTGCTCAACGGCTCTGGAGGGATATGGCTGCGTTTCAGAAATGGGCTACGACCATCAAGGAAATCATCCATCGGTCGCAAGCCCTGAACTTCCCTGCCCCCACAGCCCTCCACCGGGCACCACCAACGCCGGAGGTTGAAAGGATGAAACCGCTATTGCCCATAGCCTGTGCCACTGCCCTGCTCTGCGCCCTGCCCGCTTGGGCCTGCACACCTGAAGAAGCAACGCAGAAACGTGAGGAGCTGGCCGGGCTGGTCACTCAGTTGACCGAGCAGAAACCGCAAAAGGCCAAGGAGATCAATGACGAGCTTCAGGGAATGGAACTGGGGACTGCGAGCAAAGACTTGCCCGACAAGTGTCAGCTGATCGACAAGCGGATCAAGGAATTGAAGGAAGCGGAAAAGAAGGCTGATTAGTTGTTGGGCCGACGGGCCTTGTAGCGGGTGAACCCGTTCCCACAAGACCGCGCGGCACTCAAGGTCAGTGCGGCACCTGTGGGAGCGGGTTCACCCGCGAAGAAGCCGACAGGGCCACCGGATGTTACTCGGCAGCAGGCTTGCGCTTCTTCAGCGGCGCCAGGCCGTCAGCACTGGCCAGAGGCGCGTTGGCCTTCGGCTTGGCAGTAGGCTTGCGCTTGGCAGCAGCTTTCTTCTCGCCAGTCTTCTTGTCGACTTTCTTCTTCTTGGCGCCTGCCGCCTTGCCCGAAGCCTTGACCTTCTTCGGCCCGCTGTAAGTCCCCTTCACTTCCTTGATCACGCGGCGCTCGAACTGTTGCTTGAGGTAGCGCTCGATGCTCGACATCAAGTTCCAGTCGTTATGGGTGATCAGCGAAATCGCCAGGCCTTCACCACCCGCACGGCCGGTACGGCCTACGCGGTGCACGTACTCATCACCGCTGCGGGGCATGTCGAAGTTGATCACCAGGTCGAGGCCGTCGATATCCAGGCCACGGGCTGCCACGTCGGTCGCCACCAGCACCTTGGAGCTGCCCTGCTTGAAGCGCTCGATGGCCAGCTTGCGGTCCTTCTGGTCTTTCTCGCCGTGCAGCACGAAGGCCTTCACATCCTTGGCCACCAGGTGACCGTAGATGCGGTCGGCCATGGCGCGGGTATTGGTGAAGATGATCGCCTTGTCGAAGGTTTCGTTAGCCAGCAACCACTGCGCGATCTGCTCTTTATGCTGGTCGTGGTCAGCGGTGATGATCTGCTGACGGGTGCCTTCAGCCAGCTGCGAGACGCTGTTGAGCATCAGGTGCTCAGGGTCTTTCAGCACCTTGCCAATGATGTCACGCAGCGCTGCGCCACCGGTGGTGGCAGAGAACAGCAGGGTCTGTTCGCGGTTCTCGCACTCCTTGCACAGGCGCTCCATGTCTTCGGCAAAGCCCATGTCGAGCATGCGGTCGGCTTCGTCCAGGATCAGCACCTGCACGTGGGACAGGTCGAGGTTGCCGGCATTGAGCTGCTCGAGCAGACGACCCGGGGTGCCGATCAGCACGTCGGGCACCTTGCGCAGCATGGCGGCCTGTTCCTTGAAGTCTTCACCGCCAGTGACCAGGCCCGACTTGATGTAGGTGAACTGCGAGAACAGCTGTACCTGCTTGAGGGTCTGCTGGGCCAGTTCGCGGGTTGGCAGCAGGATCAGTGCGCGAATCTCCACGCGGCGCTCGCGCAGGTCGACCAGGCGGTTGAGCAACGGCAGCACGAAGGCGGCCGTCTTGCCGCTGCCGGTCTGCGCGGTCACGCGCAGGTCACGCCCTTGCAGGGCCAAGGGGATGGCCGCTGCCTGCACCGGGGTTGGCTCGACAAATTTAAGCTCGGCCACGGCTTTAAGCAGGCGTTCATGCAGGGCGAATTGGGAGAACACGGAGGTAACCTCAGGCTAGTGCGGGAAATTCAGTTGCATAGGGTAACGTTTTCTGCCGCCTTAGCCGAATTTCTTTTGGCAACTTTGTCGCCATCCGCGCTCTAATGGCGCTTCGTTTCGCAAATAGACTGTACGCAAGCCCATGGATATTCAACGAATCTGGCGTGACTCCCTCGACCTGTGGGGCACCCTCGACCAACATCCCATGCTCCATGCAGCCATAGGCCTGGCGGTGCTCCTGCTGATCTCCCTGATCGTCGGGCGTCTGGCACGCTTCCTGATGCTGCACGGTGCCCGCCTGCTGGCCCGCCAGCCTGCGCTGAAATGGCTGGACGACCTGCGCCACAACAAGGTTTTCCACCGCCTGGCGCAAACCACCCCGTCACTGGTGCTGCAGTTCGGCCTGAAGCTGGTGCCTGAGCTGTCCGACACCGCCCAGCACTTCCTCGGCAATGTCGCCCTGGCCTTTACCCTGCTGTTCATGACCATGGCGCTGTCATGCCTGCTGGATGCCTTGCTCGACATCTATGCCCGCACCGAACACGCCCGCACCCGCTCGATCAAGGGCTACGTGCAGTTGGCCAAGATGATGCTGTGGATCTTCGCCTCGATCGTCATCGTCGCTACCCTGATCGACCGCTCGCCGCTGTTACTGCTGTCCGGCCTGGGTGCCATGTCGGCGGTGCTGCTGTTGGTGTACAAGGACACCCTGCTGTCGTTCGTCGCCAGCGTGCAGCTGACCAGCAACGACATGCTGCATGTCGGGGACTGGATCGAGATGCCGCAGGTAGGCGCCGATGGTGACGTGGTGGACATCACCTTGCACACAGTGAAAGTACAGAACTTCGACAAGACCATCGTCTCGATCCCCACCTGGCGCCTGATGAGCGAGTCGTTCCGCAACTACCGCGGCATGCAGCAGTCCGGTGGCCGGCGCATCAAGCGCAGCCTGTTCATCGATGCGGCCGGGGTGCGTTTCCTCACCCGCGAAGAGGAGCAGCGACTGAGCCAGGTGCAGTTGCTGGGCGACTACCTGGCCGGCAAGCGCCAGGAACTGCAAAACTGGAACGACGCCCTAGGGCCTGTCGCCGAGCTGTCGGCCAACCGCCGCAAGCTGACCAACATCGGCACCTTCCGCGCGTTTGCCCTGGCCTATCTGAAGAACCACCCCAATATTCACCCGAACATGACCTGCATGGTGCGGCAAATGCAGACCACCGCCGAGGGCGTGCCGCTGGAAATCTACTGCTTCACCACCACCACGGTGTGGGCGGATTACGAGCGCATCCAGGGGGACATCTTCGACTACCTGCTGGCGGTGTTGCCGGAGTTTGGCTTGAGCTTGTATCAGCAGCCGAGTGGCAATGACATGCGGGTGGGTTTGGCCGGGCGTTCAGCCCAAGAGCCATTGCCTCGTCGCCTGGAAGAAATGAGCGAGGCTTGAGATTGCCGGGCTGCCTTGCCGCCCATTCGCGGGTGAACCCGTCCCCACAGGGACCTCACAGCCTTCAGCCGTGGTGCCATCCTGTGGGGGCGGGTTCACCCGCGAATGGGCCGGCAGCTACCCCCCATACCCGAGCAAGTACAACAGCCCGGTCAAGGTCACCAGCGAGGCCACGGTCGACAACAGGATCGTCCGCGAAATCAACCCCGCCTCACGGTTGTAATACTCCGCCAGCATGAACGGCCCAGTGCCGGTCGGCAGCGCTGCCAGCAGCACTGCCGAAGCCGCCCACATGCTCGGCAGGCTGAACACCTTGTACGCCAGCACCCAGGTCAGCACCGGCTGCCCTACCAGCTTCAAGCCCACCAAAGGCCATGGGCTGGCCTGCGCGCCCGGGCGTTTTTCTGCCAGGAACGCACCCAGCGATATCAAGGCGCAGGGCGTGGTGGCCAGCGCCAGCATATCGAGAAAGTGCAGCACCGGTTCGGCCAGCCCCAATCCGCTCATGGCCCAACCCGCCCCCGCCAGGGGCGAAATGACCAGCGGGTTCTTCGCCAGCGCCTTGCTCACCACCAGGATCGCCCGGCCCACCTGCCGTTCTTCCTGCAACCCGACCTCGATGAAGGTCAGCGAAATGGCAAACACCAGGCACACCACGATCAACGACGAGATCAGCGCCGGCTGCAGGCCCGCCTGGCCGAACAACAGCAGGCACAGCGGAATGCCGATATAGCCGGTGTTGGCGTAACCGGCACTGAGCCCGTCGATGCTCGATGCCACCAGGCCGTGGCCGCTGTACAGGCGCCACAGCAGCGTGACCACGAACATGGCCAGGGCGCCTGCGCCGAAGGCAACGATGAACCCTGGGTGCCAGATCTCGCTCCACGTGGCAGTGGCAGTGACCTTGAACAGCAAGGCCGGCAGGCACAGCCAGACCACCATTTTGTTGATTTCGGCGGCCGCCTTATCGCCCAGCTTGTTGGTCTTGCGGCACAGGTAGCCGACCAGGATCAGGGCGAAGATCGGCGCAACGATGACCAAGAGGTTGTGCATGTCAGGCCTTGCCGGCCAGCGGCGCCTGTGCGCGCCCACCCAGGCGGCTCAGCCATACCGAGGCGAGGATGATCGCACCGCCGATGAACAGCCGCCCCAGTGGTTCATGCTGGTTCCAGATCAACAGGTTCAGCAGCAGCCCCACCGGCACATGCAGGTTGTTCATCACCGCCAGCGTACCGCCAGAAACCAGGCATGCACCTTTGTTCCACCAGTACAGCCCAAGCGCCGTCGGACAAAGCCCCAGGAACAACAGCACCAGCCATTGCACATCGGTACTCGGCAGATGCTGGGCGTTGCCGAAAAGCAGGAAGGCCGGCAGCACCACCAGCAAGGCGCCGAGGTAGAAGTAACCGAAGCGGGCGTAGTGCGGCAGGTCGCTGGGGTTGCGCGCGACCAGGTGGCGGTACAGCACCTGGCCGGCGGCGTAGGTGAAGTTGGCCAGTTGCAGCAGCAGGAAGCCGATGAAGAACTCACCGCTGATGCTGTCGAAACGGATCACCGCAGCGCCGGCCACGGCGACCAGCGCGGCCACTAGCGCCCAAGCGTTGAAGCGCCGGTTCAGGGCATCTTCGATCAAGGTCACGTGTAGCGGCGTCAGGATCGTGAACAGCAGCACCTCCGGTACGGTGAGCACACGGAAGCTCAGGTACAGGCAGACATAGGTGATGCCGTACTGCAGCGCGCCAATCAGCAGCATGGAACGCATGAAGCGTGGCTCGACCTGGCGCCAGCGGGTCAGCGGCAGGAACACCAGGCCGGCCAGCAGCACCCTGGCGAGTACTGCGAAATAGCTGTCGACGTGCCCTGCCAGGTACTCGCCGATCAAGCTGAAGGAAAACGCCTGGATCAGCGCGACGATTATCAGGTAGCCCATGGTTGCCTCTCGTGGATCAAGGCCGCGACCTTAGCGGGTTGCGGCGAAGAAGTTCAACCATGAGGAATGTAGGGGCTGTACCGGCCTCTTCGCGGGCACGCCCGCTCCCACAGGGACCTGCATATCTTCCGGCGAGCGAATAGGCCGGCACTGACCACCAAAAAACCCCAGGCATAAAAAAGCCCGGCCATACAAGCCGGGCAGGTACACCCAAAGGAGCAAAAACAGGTGTCAGGTTTGGGAATTCGTGAAGCCTCAGGCCACCGCTGCCAGCTTGGCCTTGGCCTGGTTGACGCCCTTCTCGTGGAACTCGCCACTCATGTTCAGGCCTTCGGCATGGATGAAGTCGACATCGTGGATGCCGATGAAAGCCATGACCTGGCGCAGGTACGGTTCCTGATGGTCACTGCTGGCACCCGCATGGATGCCGCCGCGGGCAGTCAGGACGATGGCACGCTTGCCAGTCAGCAAGCCCTGCGGGCCGGTCGGGGTGTACTTGAACGTGATGCCGGCACGCAGCACATGGTCCAGCCAGGCCTTCAGGGTGCTGGGAATGGTGAAGTTGTACATCGGCGCAGCCATTACCAGCACGTCGGCAGCAAGCAATTCATCAGTCAGTTCGTTGGAACGGGCCAGGGCCTCCAGCTCGGCGGCGCTGCGCTGTTCTTCGGGTTTCATCCAGCCGCCCAGCAGGTTCGCGTCCAGGTGGGGTACCGGGCTTACTGCCAGGTCGCGCACAGTGATCTGATCGGCCGGGTGGGCAGCCTGCCATTGCTGGATGAAATCCTTGGTCAGCTGACGGGAAACGGAATCTTGCTGACGGGCGCTGCTTTCGATGATCAGTACACGGGACATGGGATGCCTCCATCGGCAAAAAGGTTGCGATTCGATGGAGGTGAGATTAAGGCTTGACCTATCGATAAAAAAGCGTAAAAAGTGGGTTCAATCAATCGATTAATCAGTTTATTCCGCGCTGCAGCTCAAGGCGATCCGCAGTTTGATGATCTGCCGGTTGAATTTGGCGGTGACATCGACGCTTTTCCCGGCCGGCACGTTCACCCGGCGCACCCTTGGCGCCTCCGGGCCATTGCGGAAGGTGACCTTGCATGCCGCCGGGACCTGCCCATAGTTGTTGAGGGTGATGGCGCCAATGTCGTAGGCCGTGTCATAGGCGGTGTAGTCGAGCTTGACCCCGGTCAGCTCCTTTTCCACATCGATGGGATAGGCCATTGCCCCCAGGGGCAGGCACATCAGTATTGCCGCACAACATTTCTTCATGGGCCGCTCTCCTTGCAAAGAGCGCAGCTTAGGACAACAGGAGCGAAAGATGAAAGCGCCGCGCGTTACCCTTGACCAGTGGCGAACCCTGCAAGCAGTGGTCGATCACGGCGGGTTTGCCCAGGCCGCCGAGGCATTGCACCGCTCGCAGTCGTCGGTCAGCTACACCGTGGCGCGCATGCAGGAGCAACTGGGCGTACCCCTGCTGCGCATCGACGGGCGCAAGGCGGTGCTGACCGAAGCCGGCAATGTGCTGCTGCGCCGCTCACGCCACCTGGTCAAACAGGCCAGCCAGCTTGAAGACCTCGCCCACCACATGGAGCAGGGCTGGGAAGCCGAAGTACGCCTGGTGGTGGATGCCGCCTACCCCAGTGCCCGCCTGGTGCGTGCACTGGCCGCGTTCATGCCGCAAAGCCGTGGTTGCCGGGTGCGCCTGCGTGAAGAAGTGCTGTCCGGCGTCGAGGAAGTGATGCATGAAGGCATCGCCGACCTGGCCATCAGCAGCTACAGCATCGGCGGCTACCTGGGCGCCGAACTGAGCGCCGTGGAGTTCGTCGCCGTCGCCCACCCCGAGCACAGCCTGCACCGCCTGGGCCGTGAACTGACCTTCCAGGACCTTGAAAGCCAGTTACAGGTCGTGATCCGCGACTCCGGCCGCGCCCAGCCGCGTGACGTCGGCTGGCTAGGCGCCGAGCAGCGCTGGACCGTCGGCAGCCTGGGCACTGCCGCTACCTTCGTCAGCAGCGGCCTGGGCTTCGCCTGGCTCCCTCGGCACATGATCGAGCGCGAACTGCGCGAAGGCGTGCTCAAGCCCTTGCCGCTGGATCAGGGTGGCAGCCGCCACCCACTGTTCTACCTTTATTCGAGCAAAGAGAAGACCTTGGGCCCTGCCACGCAGATTCTCATCGACCTGCTGCGCAACTTCGACACCGCGCCACTGGACGTGCCCTTCGCAGCCCCCCCACAAGCCTGAGAGGACCGCGCCCATGGCCTGTTTCGAACATGAAGGATGCGCACTGCATTACGAGGAATACGGCCAGGGCGAACCACTGGTATTGCTGCATGGGCTGGGCTCCAGTTGCCAGGATTGGGAATTGCAGGTACCCGTGCTGAGCCAGCACTACCGGGTGATCCTCATGGACATCCGCGGCCACGGCCGCTCCGACAAGCCGCGTGACGGCTACCAGATCGCTACCTTCAGTGCCGACCTGCTGGCCCTGCTCGAACACCTGCACACCGGCCCGGTGCACTTCGTTGGCCTGTCCATGGGCGGTATGGTCGGCTTCCAGTTTGCCGTCGACCACCCGCAATGGTTGCGCAGCCTGTGCATCGTCAACAGCGCTCCTGAGGTCAAGCGTCGCACCCGCAGTGACTGGCTGTGGTGGCTAAAGCGCTGGGGCATGGCGCGCATTCTCAGTGTCGAAACCGTCGGCAAGGGCCTGGCCGAACGACTGTTCCCTAAACCTCACCAGGCTGACCTGCGCCAGAAGATGGCCCAGCGCTGGGCGCGCAACGACAAGCGCGCCTACCTGAAAAGCTTCGACGCCATCGTCGACTGGGGCGTACAGGAACGCATCGGCCGCATCAACTGTCCTACGCTGGTCATCGCGGCCGACCACGATTACACCCCGATACAACTGAAACAGCGCTACGTCGCCCTGATGCCCAACGCCAGGCTGGTGGTCGTCGACGATTCCCGGCACGCTACACCCCTCGATCAACCCGAGGTCTTCAACCAGACCCTGCTGCAGTTCCTCGCAGCCGCTTCCACCTCTCAAGGATCTTTGAGCCCATGCTGAAAAAACTCCTGCTCACCGCCTGCTCGGTCGCCTTCGCCACCAGCGTGATGGCCTCCGACAAGACCCCGCACGTTCTGCTGGACACCAGCTTCGGCCAGGTCGAAATCGAACTCAACGCCGAGAAGGCGCCTGTCAGCACCAAGAATTTCCTGCAATACGTCGACAGCGGTTTCTACAACAACACCATTTTCCACCGAGTGATCCCGGGCTTCATGGTTCAGGGCGGGGGGTTCACTGACCAAATGGTGCAAAAAGATACCCAGGCCCCGATCAAGAACGAGGCCAGCAACGGGCTGCAGAACACCCGCGGCACCCTGTCGATGGCACGCACGTCCAACCCGAACTCGGCCACCAGCCAGTTCTTCATCAACGTCGCCGACAACGACTTCCTCAACCCGGGCCGCGACGCCGGTTATGCCGTGTTCGGCAAAGTGACCAAGGGCATGGAAGTGGTCGACCAGATCGTCAACTCGCCGACCACCGTCAAGAAAGGCATGCGTGATGTGCCGAGCGACCCGGTGTACATCAAGTCGGCCAAACGCATCGACTGACCGCAGGCTTTCACAAGGATGTGAAACCGCCTGAGGGCCGGATGGAACAGGAGTGTCATCACCCATGCTGTACCGCCGTTTCGAACAACTGATCGACATCTTTCGCGAAGCCCCCAGCGAATCGCCACCGACGACCGTGTGGCCGTTCTACCTGTACTACCTGCGCCAGGTATGGCCCAGTTTTCTTGCACTGCTGGTGGTCGGCCTGTTCGCCTCGCTGATCGAGGTGGCGATGTTCAGCTACCTCAGCCGCATCATCGACCTTGCACAGGGCGAGCCCAACGCCAACTTTTTCAGCCAGCACAGCGGCGAACTGCTGTGGATGCTGGTGGTGATCCTGCTGCTGCGGCCAGTGTTCTTCGGCCTGCATGACCTGCTGGTGCACCAGACCATAAACCCGGGGATGACCAGCCTGATCCGCTGGCAAAACCACACCTACGTGCTCAAGCAGAGCCTGAACTTCTTCCAGAGCGACTTTGCCGGGCGCATTGCCCAGCGCATCATGCAGACCGGCAACTCGCTGCGCGACTCCGCTGTGCAGGCCGTGGACGCGCTATGGCACGTGCTGATCTACGCCATCACCTCGCTGGTGCTGTTTGCCGAGGCCGACTGGCGCCTGATGCTGCCGCTGCTGCTGTGGATCATTGGCTACATCGCCGCGCTCTGCTACTTCGTGCCGAGGGTGAAGGAGCGCTCGGTGATTTCTTCCGACGCCCGCTCCAAGCTCATGGGGCGAATCGTCGATGGCTACACCAACATCGCCACCCTCAAGCTGTTCGCCCACACCGACTACGAGCAGCAATACGCCCGCGAAGCCATCCGCGAGCAGACCGAGAAAACCCAACTGGCTTCACGGGTGGTCACCAGCATGGACGTGGTCATCACCACCCTCAACGGCCTGCTGGTGGTCACCACCACGGGCCTGGCGCTGTGGCTGTGGAGCCAGTCGCTGATCACGGTCGGCGCCATCGCCCTGGCCACTGGTCTGGTGATCCGCATCGTCAACATGTCAGGCTGGATCATGTGGGTGGTCAACGGCATTTTCGAGAACATCGGCATGGTCCAGGACGGCCTGCAGACCATCGCCCAGCCGGTCACCGTCACCGACCGGCCCAATGCCCCGGCACTCAAGGTCAGCCGCGGCGCAGTGCGTTTCGATGATGTCGACTTCCATTACGGCAAGGCTGCCAATGTGATCGAAGGGCTCAACCTGGACATCCGCCCTGGCGAGAAAATCGGCTTGATCGGCCCTTCCGGCGCCGGCAAGTCGACCCTGGTCAACCTGCTGCTGCGTCTGTACGACGTGCAGGGCGGGCGCATCCTGATCGACGGCCAGGACATTGCCGAGGTCAGCCAGGCCAGCTTGCGGGCGCAGATCGGCATGATCACCCAGGATACCTCGCTGCTGCACCGTTCGATTCGCGACAACCTGCTGTACGGTCGCCCCGGTGCCAGCGATGCAGAACTGCAGGAAGCCGTGCGCCGCGCACGGGCTGACGAGTTCATCCCGCAGCTTTCGGATGCCCAGGGCCGCACCGGTTTCGATGCCCATGTAGGCGAACGTGGGGTCAAGCTGTCGGGTGGCCAGCGTCAGCGTATCGCCATTGCCCGGGTGCTGCTGAAGAACGCACCGATCCTGATCATGGACGAGGCCACCTCGGCGCTGGATTCGGAAGTGGAAGCGGCGATCCAGGAAAGCCTGGAGACGCTGATGCAGGGCAAGACGGTAATCGCCATTGCCCACCGGCTTTCCACCATTGCCCGTATGGACCGGCTGGTGGTGCTGGACAAGGGGCGAATTGTGGAGAGTGGCAGCCACAGTGAGTTGCTGGAGCAGCAAGGGCTGTATGCCCGGTTGTGGCACCACCAGACCGGAGGTTTTGTCGGGGTCGATTGACACCTGCGCGGCCTTTTCGCGGGTAAACCCGCTCCTACACAGGTTCGCTATCGTTGTAGGAGCGGGTTTACCCGCGAAAAGGCCGCGCAGGCAACACAGATCTCTCAGTCCCGGCGGTAGGGCAACATCCCCCGCGCCTCCTCGGCATACCCCTTGACCCCTTCCCGTTCCTGCAGCAGAAAATCCTCCACCGCCCGCCGCAACCCCGGGTGCAGCAGGTAATGCCACGACCGCGTCAACACCGGCTCGAACCCGCGGATCAACTTGTGCTCGCCCTGCGCCCCGGCATCGAAACGCTGGTAACCCTCAGCAATGGCAAAGTCCATACCCTGGTAGAAACACGTCTCGAAATGCAGCCGGTCGAACTCATCCAGGCAACCCCAGTAGCGGCCAAACAGGCTGTCGCCACCCACCAGGCTCAAGGCCATGGCCACATCTCGCCCACCCTGGCGGGCCATCACCACGCGCACCGCCTGGGGCATGCGCTCGGCCAGTAGGCTGAAAAATTCGCGCGTCAGGTAGGGGGCACGACGGCGCACCGCATAGGTGTTGGCATAGCACAGAAAGACAAAATCCCACTGTGCCTCGTCCAGTTCATCACCGCGGTACCAGCGGAAGTCGATACCCTGCCCCGCCACCTGCTCGCGCTCCTTGCGCATCTGCTTGCGCTTGCGCGAGCTAAGGCTGTCGAGAAAGTCCTGGAAATCGCGATACCCCCGGTTTTGCCAGTGAAACTGGCAACCCAGGCGCTCCATCCACCCAGGCAGGCCCGCCAACTGCGCGTCCAACGCCGGGTCGGTGAAATTGATGTGCGCGCCGGAAAGCCCACCCTTGCCCAGGTACTCCGGCAGAGCCTGCAGCATCAACAAACCGTCAGCCGGATCAGCCGCCAGCAGCCGTGGGCCGCTGACCGGGCTGAACGGTACAGCGCCAAGCAGTTTTGGGTAGTAGGCGATGCCGGCCCGCTCACAGGCATCGGCCCAGCCATGATCGAACACATACTCGCCATATGAGTGCCACTTACGGTACGCCGGCAACAGTGCCCGTACCTGCCCGTCACGCTCCAGCACCAAGTGCTCGGCGGCCCAGCCGGTGTTGCGCTGCACGCTACCGCTGTCTTCCATCGCGCTGAGGAAGGCATGGCACAGGAACGGTTGGCCCGCCGGCACCAGGGCATCCCAGGTGGCCGCCGGAAGATCACGCAAATGGGCAAGGCTGTACAGGCTGGTCACGGTTTTGGCTCGCGGTCGGAAGGCCTTCAGTATCACCAAGTAATGCCCGTCACTCAAATGACGAACGCCAGTCTGATCCTTTTATTCTCAATTACTTAACAACAGTGCCACTAATTAGACATTAATCTGTCATTGGCCCCCGCAATACTTGCGCCTGTTTTCCGGAACCCAAGAACCTGTCTATTCAGGCCCTTTCCGAAGACATGCCAACGCAGGGGCAGGCGCTTGAGCCTCCCCCATTTTTTTCAGTAGGGAGATCTTTATGCGTCTTGTTTCTACACTTACCGGAGTGAGCCTCACCGGCATGATGCTGGCTCTGAGTGCCCCGGCCAGTGCTGCTGTCGACGCCAAGCTGCTCGAAATGCTCCGCGCCAATGGCTCGATCAACCAGGCGCAGTACAACGAACTGCAGGGCGACCTGGCAAAAGAAACCAAGGAAAAGGCCGACCAGAAAGCTCAGTCCGAACGTATGAGCTCCTTTGAACAAAAAGTGGCATGGGCCGCCAAGACCCAGATCAAGGGTGATGTGCGCCTGCGTTACGAAGACGTCAACGTCGACGACCCGAACAGCAGCAGCGGCAACCAGGACCGCCAGCGAGTGCGTGCCCGTGTCGGCTTCTACAGCGAGATCAACCCGCAGGTCGACGCTGGGGTCCGTATAGCCACTGGCAGCAGCGCTGACCGACGTTCGACCAACCAGAGCTTCGACAACTACTTCGACAAGAAGTCGCTGTGGGTCGACCTGGCCTATCTCGACTGGCACCCGACTGCAGTCCCTAACCTGCACCTGATTGGCGGCAAGATGCAACAGCCTTGGGTGAGCATGGGCGACATCATCTGGGATAGCGACATCAACCCGGAAGGTGTGGCTGCCACTTACAAGGCTGACCTGGGCGGGGCCGAAGTCTTTGCCAGCGCCGGTCAGTACACCCTGAAGGACAACGTCGATGGTGATGGTGTCCAGTACAAGCACGATGCGCAGGTTTACCACGGCCAGCTGGGCGCCAAGTTCGCCCCAGCTGATGTGCTCAAGCTCACCGTGGGCGCCAGCATTTATGGTTATGACAACGACAAGGAAGCGACCATCCTGCAGTCGTTCGGCAACACCACCAACGAGTTCAATCTGGTGGAAGGCTTTGGCCAGATCGACTTCACCGGCTTTGCCATTCCATTGTCGGCGTATGGTCAGTATGTAAAGAATACCGAGAGCACCGATGGCGAAGATCAGGCCTGGCTGGCCGGCTTGAAAACCAAAGTGGGCGCCTGGAGCCTGGATTACAACTACCGCGATGTGCAGCGTAATGCGGTGGTCAGCCTGTTCACCGATTCGGACTTTGGCAACGGCTTCACCGGCTCGCGTGGTCACAAGTTCAAGGTCGGTTACGAAATCGACAAGAACTTCTCCCTGGGTGCTGCCTACCTGATGGCCAAGACCGACCTGTCGCAGCTGCCGAACAGCAATGCTGACGTAGACACCCTGCAGGTAGACCTGGAAGCCAAGTTCTAAGCACCACCCTCCTCAGCTTCACGGTGAAGCGGGAAATGCCGACCCCATCCGGCGTTTCCCGCTTCTTTTTGCCTGTGTGAAATGCGCCGGCCCCTTCGCGGGCTTGCCCGCTCCCACAGAATCACCACAGACCTTGAGAACTGTGCTGTACCTGTGGGAGCGGGCAAGCCCGCGAAGAGGCCGTAACAGGCGCCTGATGAATCAGCGCTTGCGCAGAATCACGCTACCAATCGAATACCCCGCACCAAACGAGCTCAACACGCCCAACGAGCCTTTGGCCAGGTCATCCTGGTACAGGTGGAAGGCAATCACCGACCCCGCCGAGCTGGTATTGGCGTAACGGTCCAGAATCACCGGTGCCTCTTCCTCGGACACTTCACGCCCCAGCAGCTTCTTGACGATCAGGTGGTTCATGCTGAGGTTGGCCTGGTGCAGCCAGAAGCGCTTCACATCGCTCGGCTGCAGGTTGTTTTCCTGCAGGTGCTCGCCGATCAGCTCGGCCACTTTAGGGCACACTTCGCGGAACACCTTGCGGCCTTCCTGGATGAACAGCTTGTCTGCTGCGCCTTCGCCCTCTTCCGCCGCACGGTTGAGAAAGCCGAAATTGTTGCGGATGTTGTTGGAGAACTCGGTCCACAGTTTGCTGCTGACGATGTCGAACTGGTGCGCCGAAGTGGCCTTGTCCGCGCGCTCGAGCAATACCGCAGTGGCAGCATCACCAAAGATGAAGTGGCTGTCGCGGTCACGGAAGTTCAGGTGGCCGGTGCACACCTCCGGGTTGACCATCAGCACTGCGCGCGCCTGGCCCAGGGCCACGCTGTTGGCAGCAGTCTGAATACCGAAGGTGGCCGAAGAGCACGCCACGTTCATGTCGAAGGCAAAGCCCTGGATACCCAGCGCCTGTTGCACTTCGATGGCAATCGCGGGGTACGGGCGCTGCAGGTTGGAGCAGGCGACGATCACCCCGTCGACATCGGCAGCGCTGCGGCCTGCGCGCTCCAGCGCCTGGCGGGCAGCTGCCACAGCCATTTCGCAGAGCACCGACGGTTCGTCGTTGCTGCGCTCAGGCAAGCGCGGCTTCATGCGCTGGGGGTCGAGGATGCCAGCCTTGTCCATGACGAAACGGCTCTTGATGCCCGAGGCCTTTTCGATGAACGCCGCGTCGGACACGGGGGCTGCTTCGATTTCGCCACGCTGGATGGCGGCGGCATTGTCCTGGTTGTACTGCTCGGACCAGGCATTGAAAGAGGCCACCAGTTCTTCGTTGGAAATGCTCTGGGCCGGGGTATACAGGCCGGTGCCGCTGATCACGACATTATGCACGGTCGTTCCTCTGGTCAAAGGCCATCGCCACGGGGCGCTGGCTGGAAATATGACAGGATAATGGCACTTCAGTACCAATTAAGGGGCGTACCCCGAACCCTGTGGAGCGGGCTTCCCCGCGAAGGGCCGCACAGCGGCCCCAAACTCACTGAAGTGTGCCACAAATCAAGGAAGTTAGCCTTCCACCTGACTCCACTGCTTGCTCAGTCTCTTGTCGGAAATCGGCACCTTCGTCCCCAACTGCTGGGCAAACAGCGACACCCGGTATTCCTCCAGCCACCAGCGGTACAAGGTCAGCTGTTCATCACGCTTGCCTTCCTGGGCATGCTTGTCGACCCGGGCTTTGTACTGCGCCCACAGGTTGGCCAGCTCGCCGCTCCACACCCGGTCTTTCTGCACTTGCGAACCCAGCTTCTCCAGGCGCAGCTCCACCGCCTTGAGATAGCGCGGCAGCTCCTTGAACCAGGCGGCCGGGGTCTCACGCACAAAGCCCGGGTACACCAGGTTGCCCAGTTGCTGCTTGATGTCGTTCAGCGCCACCGCCTGGCTCAGGTCGATCTTGCCCTTGAAGCGCTTTTGCAAGCCGTGCCACAACTTGAGCACTTCCAGCGTCTGCCGGGCCAGGCGCTCGGCATGCTCGGCCCAACTGCCGCGCTTGCGCTCAGCCAGCCCGGCCAGCGCTGCACCGTCACGCGGCAACGTCGCTTCACCGTCAAGGATGCAGCTGTCGAGGCTCGCCAGCAGAATGTCCTCGACCAACGCCTCGACACGGCCCAGTTCGCGGTACAGCAGGCCCAGCTCGGTCAGGCCAGGCAGCTTGCCGCGCAGGAACTTGGCAGGCTCCGCCAACTGCTGCAACAACAAGCGCTGCAGGGCGCGGCGGTGCTGGAACTCGGCTTCTGCCTGGGTCGAGAAGCGGCCCTCACGCACGCTGCCGTTTTCTTCCACCAGTGCCGGGTAAACGGTCATCGACAGGCCGGCGATCTTCTGCTGGGCGGTCTGTTTGACCTCGCTGAACGCCTTGGCCTGCACCGGCTGCTCGCTCTTCTCGGTACGCGGTACGGCCAATGCAGCCTGGCTGGCGGCAGCAAAGCGGGCGGTCAATTCGGCCAGGTCGCGGCCCTCGCCAAGGAACTTACCCTGGCCATCGACCACTTCGATATTCATGCGCAGGTGGCCCTCGACCAGGTTGACCGACTCGGCCCAGGCCTCATCGGACACCCGCACACCAGTCATGCGCAACAATTCCTGGCCCAGGGCCTGGGGCAGCGCGCCCTGGCCGAAGGCCATCCGCGCCAGCGAAGCCTTGACGAAGTCCGGCACCGGCACAAAGTTCTTGCGCAGAGCCTTGGGCAGGTTGCGCACCAACGCCACGCATTTGGCTTCCAGCAAGCCTGGCACCAACCATTCCAGGCGCTCGCCCGGCAGGCTCGGCAACAGCGGCGCCGGCACCCGCACGGTCACGCCATCACGCGGGTGGCCTGGTTCGAAGTGGTAGGTCAACGGCAGGCGCAGTTCCCCGACTTGCAGGCTGTCCGGGTACTGCGCCGCGGTGACTTCGCTGGCCTCGCGGGCCAGTACGTCTTCCTCGCGCATGATCAGCAGGTTCGGGTCCTTCTGGCTGGTCATGCGGTACCAGGCATCGAAGGTCGCGGTCTGGTGGATCTCCGCTGGCAAGCGCGCCTCGTAGAAGGCGTACAGGGTTTCTTCATCGGCGAGAATGTCGCGCCGACGAGCCTTGGCCTCCAGCTCATCGAGCTCTTCGAGCAGGCGTTTGTTCGCCGCCAGGCACTTGGCCCGCGACTGGATTTCACCGCCAACCAGGCCCTCGCGAATGAACAATTCACGCGAGGTCACTGGGTCGATCGGGCCGAAGTGTACCGGGCGGCGGCCAACCAGGATCAGGCCATACAGGGTGATCTGTTCATAGGCCACCACCTGCCCGCGCTTCTTTTCCCAGTGCGGTTCGAAGTGATTCTTCTTGATCAGGTGGGTAGCCAGCGGCTCGATCCAGTCAGGCTCGATCTTGGCAACCATACGCGCATACAGCTTGGTGGTTTCGACCAGTTCCGCGGCCATTACCCACTGCGGGCGCTTGCGACCGATACCGGAAGACGGATGCACCCAGAAGCGCCGCTGGCGGGCGCCCTGGTAATCGCCCTCTTCGGTTTTCTGGCCAATCTGGCTGAGCAGGCCGCTGAGGATGGCCTTGTGCACCTTCTGATAGTCAGACGGTTCCTTGTTGACTGCCAACTGCAGCTCGCGACAGATCAGCGACAACTGACGATGGGCATCGCGCCACTCGCGCAAGCGCAGGTAGTTGAGGAAATTCTTGCGGCACCAGTTGCGCAACGGGCTGGCAGTCAGGGCCTGGCGTTGCTCTTCGAAACCCCGCCACAAGTTGACCAGCGCGGCGAAGTCGGTATCGGCGTCCTTCCACTGCGCATGCGCCTGATCAGCGGCCTGCTGGCGCTCCGGCGGGCGCTCGCGTGGGTCTTGCACCGACAGCGCACTGGTAACGATCAGCACTTCCTGCAGGCTGCCCTGGCGTGCGCCTTCCAGCAGCATGCGGCCCAACCGCGGGTCAATCGGCAAGCGCGCCAACTGCCGGCCGATCGGCGTCAACTGGTTCTCGCGGTTGACGGCCGAGAGTTCCTGCAACAGGTTGAAGCCGTCGCTGATGGCCTTGCCATCTGGCGGCTCGATGAACGGGAATGCATCAATGGCGCCCAGGCGCAGGTGCAGCATCTGCAGGATTACCGCCGCCAGGTTGGTACGCAGGATCTCCGGGTCGGTAAACGCTGGCCGGCCGTTGAAGTCTTCTTCGCTGTACAGGCGTACGCAAATCCCCGGCTCGACCCGGCCGCAACGGCCCTTACGCTGGTTGGCACTGGCCTGCGACACTGCCTCGATGGGCAGGCGCTGGACCTTGGCGCGGTAGCTGTAGCGGCTGATACGCGCGGTACCGGTGTCGATCACATAGCGGATGCCAGGCACGGTCAGCGAGGTTTCCGCGACGTTGGTGGCCAGGATCACCCGGCGCCCGGTGTGCGACTGGAAGATGCGCTGCTGCTCGGCTGGCGACAAACGCGCATACAGCGGCAGGATCTCGGTATGGCGCAACTGCGCCTTGCGCAGGATCTCGGCGGCATCACGGATCTCCCGCTCGCCCGGCAGGAAGATCAGCACATCACCCGGGCCCTTGCCCTCGCTACGCTCGTGCTGGGCCAACTCGTCCAGGGTAGCGAGGATGGCCTGGTCGACGGTGAGGTCGTCCTCGATCTGGTTGCCTTCTTCGTCCTGCTCGCTGGTCAGCGGGCGGTACCAGGTTTCCACCGGGAAGGTACGGCCGGAGACCTCGATGATCGGAGCGCCATCGAAGTGCCGGGAGAAGCGCTCCAGGTCAATGGTCGCCGAGGTGATGATCAGCTTCAGCTCTGGCCGGCGGTGCAGCAACGTCTTCAGGTAGCCAAGCAGGAAGTCGATATTCAGGCTGCGTTCGTGGGCTTCGTCGACGATGATCGTGTCGTAGCGTTCAAGGAAGCGATCATGCTGGGTTTCGGCCAGCAGAATGCCGTCGGTCATCAGTTTGACCAGGGTGTTGGCATCGCTCTGGTCTTCGAAGCGCACCTGGTAGCCGACCAGCCCGCCCAGCGGCGTGCCCAGTTCTTCGGCAACGCGCGCCGCCACGCTGCGTGCGGCGATCCGGCGTGGCTGGGTGTGGGCGATCAGGCCATGGCTGCCACGGCCCAGCTCCAGGCAGATCTTCGGCAGCTGGGTCGTCTTGCCCGAGCCGGTTTCACCGGCAATCACCAGCACCTGGTGTTCGGCCAGGGCCTTCTTGATTTCGTCACGCTTGGCGGCGATCGGCAGGTTGTCGTCGTAACGCACGGTCGGCACGCTCTGCTGGCGTGCGGTGACTTGGGCGCAGGAGGCCTGGACCCTTTCCACCCACTGCGCCAGCTTCGCCTCATCGGGGCGCTTGCGCAGTTCGTGCAGTTGCCGGCGCAGGCGATGGCGGTCGGCGATCATGGCGTGGTCGAGGTTTTGCAGCAGTTTGTCGATGGCGTGGTCAGTCATGGGGCTTTTTAATGATGCAGGTGAGCCTGCTTTTTCATGATCGGCATTCGAAGGTTGCGCGATTGTCGCAGATTTGCCGGCTCTCTGCTGCCAGTACCGGCCTCTTCGCGGGTGAACCCGCGCCCCCAGGTACCTCACAGAACTCAGCCCTGAAGCAATCCTGTGGAAGCGGGTTCACCTGCGAAGCGGCCGGCAGCAGTGACACGAATGTTTAGCCACGTGCGATGTGAAGGTTGCCATTCACTGCTTTAATCAACCTTACGCCGCATGTGAGTATCGAAGGCATGACTCCCTCCCAGCCCATCGCCCCTCCGTCGTCGCGCCCTTCGCTCCCGAAGGCCCGGAGCCGTGCCGGGGAAAATCCGCTGGTGCACATCATCCTCGCCTTCTGGGCCTTGTGGCATTGCCGCCACGCCCGCCCACCGGACACTTCGCTCACGCCATTGTGAACAAACCCGGCCAGCGTCTGGCCGTTTGACTCAGCTGGGCCGCCTGTTTGCGCGGCCCTGCGCAGCCGTGAGCGAATCGATCATGCACTTTGCACCCATAGAGCACGCCAGCCGTTTCCTGGCCGACAACCCTGATATCGAGCTGTTCGAGCTGTTCATCCTCGACGCCAACGGCGTACCCCGCGGCAAACTGCTGCATCGCGACGAACTGCTGGCCGTCTACCAGACCGGCCGACCGCTGCCCAGCACCATCCTCGGCCTGACCCTGAACGGCGACGATGTGGAAAACTCTGGCCTGGTCTGGGACGTGGGCGATATCGACTGCCGCGCCTACCCGCTTGAAGGCAGCCTTGTACGCCTGCCCTGGCGCCGGGTGCCGACCGCCGCGGTGCAGGTGAGCATGCACCCGAGCGAGGGCTTGCCGGCCAGCATCGCCGACCCGCGCCATGTGCTGCTGCGCACCATCGAGGCACTGAACGCCGACGGCTACTACCCGGTGATGGCCTGCGAGCTGGAGTTCTACCTGCTGGACCAGCAGCGCGATGCCCAGGGCCGCCCGCAACCGGCGCTGGACAACGATGGCGGCCGCCCTCGCAGCACCCAGGTCTACGGCCTGCGCGAGCTTGAGCAGATAGAGCCGTTCCTCGCCGACCTGTACGCTGCCTGCAAGGCCCAAGGCATCCCGGCGCGCACGGCGATTTCCGAATACGCCCCGGGCCAGGTGGAAATCACCCTGGAGCACGGCGATGCACTGCAGGCAATGGACCAGGCGGTGCGCTACAAGCGCCTGGTCAAAGGCGTGGCGCATGCCCACGGCATGCAGGCCTGCTTCATGGCCAAGCCGTTCGCGCAGCTGGCCGGCACCGGCATGCACATGCACCTGAGCCTGGCCGACAACGCCGGCAACAACCTGTTCGCCAGCGACGAGAAGGCCGGGACGCCCCTGCTGCGCCAGGCGGTGGCCGGCATGTTGCGGCACTTGCGCGAGTCGCTGTTGCTGTTCTGCCCCAACGCCAACTCGTTCCGTCGCTTCCAGGCCAACAGTTATGCGCCACTGGCGCCGACCTGGGGCGTCGATAACCGCACCGTGAGCCTGCGCGTACCGGGCGGGCCGGCCAACAGCCGGCATGTAGAGCACCGCATCTGCGGCGCCGACGCCAACCCATACCTGGCTGCTGCGGCGATCCTTGCCGCCAGCCACCGTGGCATCCGCGAACAGCTGGACCCGGGCGCCCCGGTGGAAGGCAATGGCTATGCCCAGGCCACCGAACACCTGCCCACCGACTGGCTGACCGCCCTCGACGCCCTGCAGCATTCGCACTGGGCCCGCGAGGCATTGGGCGAGGACTTCCTTGGCGTGTACCTGAAGGTCAAGCGCGCCGAGTACCGCCAGTTCATGGCCGAAGTCAGCGAACAGGACTGGCGCTGGTACCTGCACCAGGCCTGAGCCCCTACAAAACAAGGAACACCCATGAACGCAGCATTGAACAACGGCCCGGCGCAGCGTGCGCCGTCCTACTACAGCGCCACCCTCAACGACCACACCGAGTACCCGCAACTCAAGGGCACTGTGCAGGTGGATGTGGCGATCATCGGCGGCGGCTTCACTGGCGTGGCCACGGCAGTCGAACTGGCCGAACGTGGCTTGAAGGTCGCCATTGTCGAAACCAACCGCATCGGCTGGGGGGCCAGCGGTCGTAATGGTGGCCAGGTCACCGGCAGCCTGTCAGGCGACGAGGCCATGCGCACACAGATGCGCAACCATCTGGGCGCCGAAGTCGATGACTTCATCTGGCACCTGCGCTGGCGTGGCCACCAAGTGATCGAGCAACGCGTGGCGCGCTACGGCATCGACTGCGACCTCAAGCGCGGCCACCTGCATGCAGCGATGAAGCCGTCGCACATGAACGAGTTGCGCGCATTCGAAGCCGAGGCCCACCGCCGGGGCATGGGCGAGCAGGTGCAACTGCTCGACCGCGCTGCTGTGGCTGAGCACCTACAGAGCCCGTTGTACCAGGGCGCGCTGAAGAACCTGCGCAACCTGCACCTGCACCCGCTCAACCTGTGCCTCGGCGAAGCCCGCGCCGCGCACAGCCTGGGCGCGCTGATTTTCGAGAACTCCGAGGTGCTGGACATCGTCCACGGGCCGCGCCCGGCGGTAGTCACCGCCCATGGCCGGGTCGAAGCACGCCAGGTGATGCTGGCCGGCGACGTGTACCACAAGCTGGAAAAGCGCCAGCTCAAGGGCAAGATCTTCCCGGCCATGGGTGGCATCGTCACCACTGCTCCGCTGGGTGAACTGGCCGAGCAGATCAACCCGCAGGACCTGGCGGTGTACGACTGCCGCTTCGTGCTGGACTACTACCGCCTGACGGCCGACAAGCGCCTGCTGTTCGGCGGCGGCGCCAACTACTCCGGCCGTGACTCACGGGATATCGAAGCCGAACTGCGCCCCTGCATCGAACGCACGTTCCCGGCCTTGAAGGGCGTACCGATCGAATTCCAGTGGAGCTGCGCCATGGGCATCGTGGTCAACCGCATCCCCCAGCTGGGCAAGCTGTCGGATAACGTTTGGTATTGCCAGGGTTATTCGGGGCACGGCATTGCCACCAGCCACATCATGGGCGAGATCATGGCCGAAGCGCTGACCGGCACTCTGGAAAAGTTCGACACCTTCGCCCAGTGCAAGCATGTGCGGGTGCCAATGGGGGACTTGCTGGGGAACCCGCTGCTGGCGGCGGGGATGTGGTATTACCAGATGCTTGAGAAGCTGCGCTGAGTTGACGAACTGTGGAGGAGCAACTGGCTTGCTCAATTTCTGCAGTCTAGCGCGATCCCTGGGGCTTGAGGCTGATGCAGTACCTGGGGAAACAACTGGCTTGCTCAATTTCCAGAATCTAGCGCGATCCCCTGTGGGAGCGGCTTTAGCCGCGAACACCGGCGGAGCCGGTGCCATGCACTGTGTTGAATTCTTCGCGGGACAAGCCCGCTCCCACAGCTACCCCGCAGGCTTGAGGCTGATGCAGTACCTGGAGAAACAACTGGCTTGCTCAATTTCCAGAATCTAGCGCGATCCCTTGTGGGAGCGGGCTTGAGGCTGATGCAGTACCTGGGGAAACAACTGGCTTGCTCAATTTCTAGAGGCTAGCGCGATCACTGTGGGAGCGGCTTTAGCCGCGAACACCGGCGGAGCCGGTGCCATCCACCGTGTTGGATTCTTCGCGGGACAAGCCCGCTCCCACAGGTACCCCCGCAGGCTTGAGGCTGATGCAGTACCTGGAAAGCTGGCACGATAAAGTGGAGCGGCCTTGCGCCCCTTTCGCGACACAAGACTCCCACAATGACCGTTCGGCGTTCTGATCAGGCGATCTTCTTCAAGCCCTGCTTCTTGAGCTCTTCATCACGCAGTTCGCGGCGCAGGATCTTGCCCACGTTGGTGGTCGGCAGCGAATCGCGGAACTCGATCAGGCGTGGCACCTTGTAGCCGGTCACGTTGGCACGCATGTGCTCCATCACCTGCTCCTTGGTCACGGTCATGCCCGGCTTGACCACGATGAAGACCTTGATCACCTCACCCGACTTCTCGTCCGGCACACCAATGGCCGCGCACTGCAAGACGCCCGGCAAGGCTGCCAGCACGTCTTCCAGCTCGTTGGGGTATACGTTGAAGCCCGAGACCAGGATCATGTCCTTCTTGCGGTCGACAATTCGCATGTAGCCATCAGGCTGGATCAGGGCGATGTCGCCGGTCTTCAGCCAACCTTGGTTATCGAGAATCTCGGCAGTGGCGTCTTCGCGCTGCCAGTAGCCCTTCATGACCTGCGGGCCCTTGACGCACAGTTCACCCACTTCGCCCAACGGGAGCTCGATGCCAGCGTCATCGATGACCTTGCACAGGGTCGATGGTACCGGAATACCGATGGTGCCGACCTGGTTGGCCTCCGCCGGGTTCACCGCTGCCACCGGGCTGGTTTCGGTCATGCCGTAGCCTTCGCAGATGGCACAACCGGTAACGGCCTTCCAGCGCTCGGCCACGCTCAGCTGCAAGGCCATGCCGCCCGACAGGGTGATTTTCAGAGCCGAGAAGTCCAGGGCGCGAAACGCTTCGTTATTGCACAGGGCAACGAACAGTGTGTTGAGGCCGACAAACCCGCTGAACTTCCACTTGCCCAGTTCCTTGACCATCGCCGGCAGGTCACGCGGGTTGCTGATCAGCACGTTGTGGTTGCCGATCAGCATCATGGCCATGCAATGGAAGGTAAACGCGTAGATGTGGTACAGCGGCAGCGGGGTGATAAGGATTTCGCAGCCTTCGTGCAGGTTCGAGCCCATCAGCGCCCGGCACTGCAGCATGTTGGCCACCAGGTTGCGGTGGGTCAGCATGGCGCCCTTGGCCACGCCAGTGGTGCCGCCGGTGTACTGCAGCACCGCCACGTCGCTGGCCTGCGGGTTGGCCTCGATTACCGGCTGGCCCCTGCCCAGCGCCAGCGCATCATTGAAGCGCACGGCCTGCGGCAGGTGGTAGGCCGGCACCATCTTCTTCACGTACTTGATCACGCTGTTGATCAACAGGCGCTTCAGGGGTGGGAGCAGGTCGGCCACTTCTGTGACGATAACGTGCTTGACCTGGGTCTTGGGCACCACCTTTTCGGCCAGGTGGGCCATGTTGGCCAGGCACACCAGGGCCTTGGCGCCCGAGTCGTTGAATTGGTGTTCCATCTCCCGCGCCGTGTACAGCGGGTTGGTGTTGACCACGATCAGCCCGGCGCGCATGGCACCGAACACCGCGACCGGGTATTGCAGGACATTGGGCAACTGCACGGCAATGCGGTCACCCGGCTTGAGGTCGGTATGCTGCTGCAGCCAGGCAGCAAACGCCCCTGACAGCGCATACAACTCGCCATAAGTGATAGTCTTGCCCAGGTTGCTAAAGGCCGGTTTGTCGGCAAAGCGTTGGCAGGATTGCTTGAGTACCGCCTGGATGTTGGGGAATTCGTCAGGATTGATTTCCGCCGTAATCCCGGCTGGGTACTTATCCTTCCAAAAATTTTCGATCATGGAAGCCCACTCCTTCAGCAACAGCGAAGTTCGATTCACGCGTCGATGCGTTTATTATTGATATGAGATGACGGCTCATTGCAAACCGGATCATCTGAAAGCGGGCCGAGAGTAACAGCTTTGCCTAGGGTCGCCTAGAGGCCAAAACAGGCTTCACGGTCACAAAAATGACTCAATGAACAATACAAGTCATTTTTAGAGTAATTATCCAAAATGTCGCAGATCAGGCTGTATTCAGCCTGTTAGAGCGGTTTTTAAGCATTCGCGGGCGAGCCCGCGAATGGCTAAGCACGTATCACGCGATATCCCGCAGCTCTCGCCGCAGAATCTTGCCCACCGGCGTCATGGGCAGCGAGTCGCGCAACACGATGTGTTTGGGCACCTTGTAGCCAGTGAAGTTGGCCTTGCAGTAGGCCTTCAACTCTTCCACGCTCAGCCCCCCCTCACGTGGTACCACGAACAGTTTCACTGCCTCACCGGAACGCTCGTCCGGCACGCCGATGGCTGCGCAGTTGGCAACCTTGGGGTGGCCCATCACCACGTCCTCGATCTCGTTGGGGTACACGTTGAAGCCCGAGACGATGATCATGTCCTTCTTGCGGTCGACGATACGGGTGAAGCCGTCCGGGTCGATCACCGCGATATCACCGGTCTTGAACCAGCCGTCTGCATCCAGCGCCTGCGCCGTAGCCTCGGGCTGCTGCCAGTAGCCCTTCATCACCTGAGGCCCTTTGATGCACAGCTCGCCACGCTCCCCCAGCGGCAGTTCGTTGCCGTCATCGTCGATCACCTTGAAGGCTGTGCCGGCAACCGGGATGCCCACTGTGCCCAGGCGCGCCAACTGGCCATAGGGGTTGGTGCTGGCCACCGGCGAGGTTTCGGTCAGGCCGTAACCTTCGACGATACGGCAGCCGGTAATGGCCTCCCAGCGTTCGGCGGTAGCCTTGACCAGCGCTGTGCCGCCGGAGTTGGTGACCTTCAGCGCCGAGAAGTCCAGCTGGCGGAAGCCGGGGTGATCCATCAGGGCGACGAACAGTGTGTTCAACCCCAGCAAGGCCGAGAACCGCCACTTGCCGAGCTCCTTGATGAAACCGGGGATATCCCGCGGGTTGGTGATCAGCACGTTGTGGTTGCCGGTGACCATCATGCACATGCAGTTCGCGGTAAACGCATAGATGTGGTACAGCGGCAGCGGCGCGATCATCACCTCCTGGCCGTCCTTGAGCAGCTTCTGCCCGTCGGGGCCGTGCTGCGAGAAGCAGGCCAGCACCTGCAGCATGTTGGCCACCAGGTTGCCGTGGGTGAGCATGGCGCCCTTGGCCAGGCCAGTAGTGCCGCCGGTGTATTGCAATACGGCGATATCGTCGAGGCTCAGCGGCACCGCTTTGGGCGACAGCCCGCGGCCTTGGCGCAGCACCTGCTTGAACGCAATGGCCTGGGGCAACCGGTAGGCCGGTACCATCTTCTTCAGCTTGTCGACCACCGTGTTGACCAGCCAGCCCTTGGCGGCGGGCAGCAGGTCGCCCATCTTCGCCTCGATCAGGTACTCGATGCCGGTGTCGGGCAGCACCTCCTGGACCCGCTTGCCAAACATGTTCAGGTACACCAACGCACGCGCGCCGCTGTCCTTGAACTGGTGGCGCATTTCGCGCTCGGTGTACAGCGGGTTGGTGTTGACCACGATCAGCCCCGCGCGCATGGCACCGAACACGGCAATGGGGTACTGCAGCACGTTGGGCATCTGCACCGCGATGCGGTCACCCGGCTGGAGATCGGTGTGCTGCTGCAGCCACGCGGCGAAGGCTGCCGAATGGCGCTCCAGGTCCGCGTAGCTGAGGGTGACCCCCAGGTTGCTGAACGCGGGGCGGTCGGCAAAGCGCTTGCAGGAGCGCTCGAACACCTCGACCACCGAGGTGTAGGCATTGATGTCGATGGTGGATGGCACGCCCGCAGGGCGCTTGTCATTCCAGAAGTCGGCTTGCATTTATTATTGTTCCTCTGCCTGGACCTGCACCGCGTCCTTTAGTCCTTTACCTCATCGCCTGCCGGCAAAAAGGCGTTGATCCGACGTTAGCAGGTAAGCCCGAGATGGCATACACGCCAAGTGCCGCCATTAACATTGTGAATCTTATTTGTGCCCTTCCTGCAATCCGGCCGGTTGTGCATACACTGTCCGGGTAACCCTGCGCACAAGGATCCGCCATGCCCCACGACGCCTTCTGGCTGCCCGCCAGTGAGCACTGCAGCCTGTATGTACACCAATGGCTGCCGGCCAAGCCGGTAAAGGCCGTGGTGTTGCTGGCCCACGGCATGGCCGAGCATGCCGGGCGCTACCAGCGGCTGGGCGACGCGTTGAGCGAGGCCGGCTTTGCCCTGTTCGCGGCCGACCAGCGTGGCCACGGGCGCACGGCCGAGCAGGGCAGTCTCGGCCTGTTCGCCCGCCATCATGGCTGGAATGCCGTGGTCAACGACCTCGGCCGGTTGGCCCAGCACATCGGTCAGCAGTACCCGTGCACACCGCTGTTCCTGTTCGGCCACAGCATGGGCAGCTACATCGCCCAGGCCTACTTGCTGCACCACAGCGCCAGCTTGCAGGGGGCGATTCTCAGCGGCTCCAACTTCCAGCCGGCAGCGCTTTATCGGGCGGCCCGGCTGATTGCCCGGCTGGAGGCCTGGCGCCAGGGTTCGCTGGGTAAAAGCGCACTGATCGAGTGGCTGTCGTTTGGTTCGTTCAACAAGCCCTTCACCCCTACCCGCACCGCATTCGACTGGCTCAGCCGCGACCCGGTCGAGGTCGACCTGTACGTCAACGACCCGCTGTGCGGCTTTCGCTGCAGCAACCAGCTTTGGCTCGACCTGCTGCAAGGCTTGGCGCAAATCAGCAAGCCGGGTAACCTCGCGCAAATCGATCCGAACCTGCCGATGCTGGTGATTGGAGGAGAATGTGATCCGGTCAGTGCCGGCAAGCGTCTCACCCACCTGGCTGACGCGCTGCGCGCGACCGGCAATCGACATGTCCAGCTGCGCGTCTACCCTGAAGCGCGGCATGAAGTACTCAACGAAACCAACCGTGACGAGGTCACCGCCGATATTCTCGGCTGGCTTGAACAGGCGCTGGCCCTTGGCCGCCCCGTGCGCAGTGAATGATCGCTGCCCTCGCCCAACGCTTAAGGAAGCACCGATGTCCCAGGTCACCAACACGCCTTACGAAGCCCTCGAAGTTGGCCAGACGGCCGAGTACAAGAAGTCCGTTGAAGAACGTGACATCCAGCTGTTCGCCGCGATGTCCGGTGACCACAACCCGGTTCATCTGGATGCCGAGTTCGCCGCCAAAAGCATGTTTCGCGAGCGTATTGCCCATGGCATGTTCAGCGGCGCGCTGATCAGTGCGGCAGTGGCCTGCACCCTGCCCGGCCCTGGCACCATCTACCTGGGCCAGCAGATGAGCTTCCAGAAGCCGGTTAAAATCGGCGACACCTTGACCGTGCGCCTGAAAATTCTCGAGAAGCTGCCCAAGTTCAAGGTGCGTATTGCCACCAACGTGTACAACCAGAACGATGAGCTGGTGGTGCAGGGCGAGGCCGAGATCCTTGCACCGCGCAAGCAGCAGACCGTCGAGCTGGTGTCGCCACCGAATTTCGTGGCTAGCTGAAGATTGATGTAGACCGCAACGGCCTCTTCGCGGGTAAACCCGCTCCCACAGGTACAGCACAATGCTCAAACCTGTGGTGATCCTGTGGGAGCGGGTTTACCCGCGAAGAGGCCAGCGCAGCCAACATCACTCGATGACTTTCAGGCGCTGCTCGATATGCCGCCGCTCCGGCGCCTGCCGGGTCAGCGCCAGCGCCTGCAGCCACGCCGCACGCGCCTCCCCCACCTGCCCCAGCTGGTAGTGCAGCTCGGCCCGCGCCGCATGCGCCAGGTGATAGTCCAGCAGTTCACCGCGCGCCAGAATCCCTTCGACTTCGCGCAGGCCAACCTCCGGCCCATCCCGCTTCGCGAGTGCCACCGCCCGGTTCAGTTCCACCACCGCTGACGGCCAATGCCGCTGCAACACGTCATACAGGCCGACGATTTCCGCCCAGTCCGTTTCACCTGCGGTTGCCGCTTCAGCATGCACAGCAGCAATAGCCGCCTGCACCGTGTAGGCACCAAAGGCCCGGCTCTGCAGGGCCTGGCGCACCAACTCGCAGCCTTCGGCAATGCGCGGCCGGTCCCACAGGCTCCGGTCCTGCTGCTCCAGCAGCACCAGGTTGCCATCAGCATCGGTGCGCGCCTGCTGCCGGGAGGCGTGCAGCAGCATCAGGGCCAGCAAGCCGACCGCTTCAGGGTCAGGCATCAACTGCACCAGCAACCGCGCAAGGCGGATGGCTTCATCGCTCAGGTCCTGCTGCAAAAGAGTCTCACCCGAAGACGCTGAATACCCCTCGTTGAACACCAGGTAGATGACCCGCAACACACTTTCCAGGCGCTCGGGAAGTTCGCTCAGCTCCGGCACCTGGTAAGGGATGCCGGCATCGCGGATCTTGGCCTTGGCACGGACGATGCGCTGGGCGATGGTGGCCGGGCTTTGCAGGAAGGCGCGGGCGATCTGCTCGGTGGTCAGGTCGCAGACTTCGCGCAGGGTCAACGGCACCTGGGCATCAGCCGACAGGGCCGGGTGGCAACAGGTGAAAATCAGCCGCAAACGGTCATCCGCCAGCAATTCTTCTTCGCTGGGGTCCTGTGCCTGGCTGTCGAGCAGCATGCTCAGGTCGGCCTGGGAGCGGTCGAAGCGGGCGCGCCGACGCAGCGCATCGATGGCCTTGAAACGCCCGGTGGACACCAGCCAAGCGCGCGGGTTGGCTGGGATACCGTCACGTTGCCAGCGCTCGACAGCGATGAAGAAAGCATCGTGCATGGCCTCCTCGGCCAGGTCGAAGTCACCCAGCAGGCGGATCAGCGTCGCCAGGATGCGCCGCGACTCCAGCCGGTACACTGCCTCGAGCTCGGCGCGTACCTGCACCAGTGCCGCCATCAGTCGGGCATCCGCTGGGTCACCACCTCCACCAGGCGGTCCAGGCTTTCTCCCCAGCCCTGGTAGAAGCCCATTTCCTCATGGGTCCGGCAATCAGCGGCACTCCAGTGCCAGGCGCGGGCGGTGTAGCGGGTTTTGTCCAGCTCCTCGTCAAAGCTGATCACGGCAGTCATGAACGCCTTGTTCGAGGGGACCCAGCCAGGGCCGAAGGCATCGGTGAATACCAGACGGCGCGGCGCGGCAATTTCCAGAAAAACGCCCTGGTTCGGGTACTCACTGCCATCCGGTGCCCGCATCAGAGTGCGGAACAGGCCACCGGCCCACAACTGCATCTCGCACTCAGGGGTGGTCATGCCGTGCGGCCCCCACCACTGCATCAGCCACTGAGGTTCGGTCCAGGCGCGGAACACCTTGGCCGGTGGCGCGTCGATCAGGCGGCTGATAGACAACTCGTGTTGCGCTTGCGCAGTGGGTGCAAGGCTCATGCTGGTAGTTCTCCGTGGCAGTCAAAGTTGCAGTTCGCGCACTGGTCGCACTTCGACACTGCCCACTCTGGCGGCGGGGATGCCCTTGGCGATGTTCAGCGCTTCATTAAGGTCGCGGGCCTCCACCAGGTAAAAACCGGCCAGTTGCTCTTTGGTTTCAGCGAAAGGGCCGTCGGTCAGGCTCATGTGCCCGTTGCGTACTCGCACGGTGGTGGCTGTCTGCACTGGCTTCAACGCCTCGGCTGCGAGCATTCGCCCGGAGCCATGAATGGCCTCGGCGTAGGCCATGCACTCGGCGTCTTCCGGGCTGTCGGGCAGGCTGTGCAACAGCCCCTCGTCACAATAGACCAGGCACAGGTATTTCATGGTCGCCTCCAGGGCATTGGCAAAGTGCGTTTGGCGATAACGGCTCAGGGCTTGAGATCGAACAGGGCTTTTTGCGTTTGCATGTCGAAGGGGGCTGACCAATGCTCATGGACAACCTGCCATTGACCCGCCTGGCGACGATAACCCACGGTGGCGCGCATGAAGCCGCACTGGCTCTCGTCGTCAGCCGGCCCGCAGCGGTTAAGCCAGTGGGCCAGGGCCAAATCACCGGAGGCATGCACGGTCAGTTCGGCAAGTTCGAAGACCATGGCACCGGGACACATGCCCATGCACATTTGCCAGTGCGCGGTGTAGGCGGCCTTACCCTTGAACTGCAGGGCCTGGATGGCATCGAAGGCGACGATATCGTCAGCGTAGGGGGCGGTAATATTGGGGATGTCGCGATCGCGCACGGCTTGCATCCAGCGCTCGATCAATTGGCGGATCTCGGTTTCGGCTGCGGTGCTCATCGGGGGTTCCTCCGACAGGACAGGGTGTTTTGGCACGCTGCGCGCGTGCCTTCACTCATGGTCGAATGGAGGAAGGGGGAATCGACAGAGGTGGAGATTATTTTATGCAGAGAGCATGCATCAGGGCCTAGCTGGTGAATGTTCTCGGGGGTTGGGCGCCTGGGAGATCGAGCGCCGCCCGCGCGGCGCTCGATCCCACAAGCAGTGAAGATGCTGCGGCGACCACCTGGATCGCCTGACCTGCCGTCAGCCCTGCTGGCAACCCTCACCCATGGCACGATACTGGAGGGTATGCACCTGGCCCTGGTGGTCTTCATAGGTCATGGTGGCAGGTACCACTTCGCAGACATTGGGGATGGTCGACAGGTTGATCACCCGCTTGATGTCCAGGTTCATCGAATAGTCGTACTGCTGGGCCACAGGCTGGCTGGAGACGGGTTTGGCCTCATCGGCGAGGGCGAACGAGGACATACCGACCAATGCAAGAATCAGTAATGGTTTCATGGTTTTGCCTTTTGAGCGTTCAAGCTGATCGATTGACTTCTATTGCCGTATCCGGCGCGGAGAAGTTGCCATCTACGGTGAAGATGGCACGAAGTACCGATCCCGCTTCGTACTGCCAGGGGGGATGAATAAAAGTCTACTCCCGGCCAACAATAGTTGAACCCCGAACTCGGATATTCACCCTTGCCGGATTTGCAACAATCTGCGACAAAGTGGCCGCAAATCTTCAGGCCAGAGCCTCTGGCCAGCTTTCAGGGTAGGGCGCGTCATTTCTGAAAATTTATCGTGTTCAAAACTTTCGGACACCGAACGCCGGCTGCTGGACCATTTTTACCGCCAGCACGGCTCACGCATGCGTGCGGCCAGCGACGCCGACCTGTGGGTAACCAGGGGGCCGGGTATCATCGCCGGGCTGAGCCTGAGCAAAGTGGGCGAGGGTTTCTGGCTGACCGGGCTGTTCGTGGCGCCGCAGCGGCGCAGCCAAGGTGTGGCCGGGCGCCTGGTCGAGGCGGCGCTGGCACAGACTGACGGGCCGACCTGGCTGTTCTGCCACCCGGACCTGGCGCCCTTCTATCAACACCTGGGTTTCGCCCTGGCCCAGCAGTTGCCAGAGGCCCTGGCTAGCCGCCTGCAACGCTACCAGCGCAGCAAACGGCTGGTGGCGTTGCAGCGGGATCAGTCGTCGCTGGCTTCGAGCCCGGGGAACAGCACCTCGGTGTAGCCGAACTTGGCAAAGTCCTGGATACGCGACGGGTACAGACGCCCGATCAGGTGGTCGCATTCATGCTGCACCACCCGCGCATGGAAACCATCGGCGAAGCGGCTGATCGGGTTGCCTTGAGGGTCGATGCCTTCGTAACAGATATGCTTGAAGCGCGGGACCACGCCACGCAAGCCGGGCACCGACAGGCAGCCTTCCCAGCCGTCCTCGATCTCGCTTGAAGTCGGCGTGATGACCGGGTTCAGCAGGATGGTCTGAGGTACCGCTTCGGCATCCGGGTAACGCTCGCTGCGTTCAAAGCCGAAGATCACCAGTTGCAGGTCGATGCCGACCTGCGGCGCAGCCAGGCCCACGCCGCCGACATGGCGCATGGTTTCGAACATGTCGTCGATCAGTTGCTGCAGTTCGGCACTGCCGAGCATCTGCTCGGGCACGGGTGGAGCGATGCGCAACAGGCGTTCATCGCCCATCTTGAGGATGTCACGGATCATCTGGGGTTCGGCTCGGAAGGTTGGTGCTGGCTTGGTTGCGGGTGCTCATGACCCAGCACGGTGATGGTTTCCGGGGCCTTGTGCCCTTCGAAATCTTTCTCACCAGGGTTCTTGCCCTCGCTCGACATGTGCTCGATCACCGCGTTCATTTCGGCGCCAAGCAGCAGCACGGCGGCCGAAATATAGAAATACAGCAACAGCACGATGATTGCACCAATGCTGCCGTACATGGCGTTGTAGTCAGCGAAGGTTTTCACGTAGTAGGCAAAGCCCAGCGAGGCGACGATCCATACCACCACCGCCAGCACCGAGCCCGGGGTGATAAAGCGAAACTTCTGCTTTACGTCAGGCATCACGTAGTAGATCAACGCCACCGCCACCATCAACAGGATGACGATCACCGGCCAGCGCAGGATGGTCCACAAGGTGACGATGAACTCCTGCATGCCCACCTGCGACGCGATCCACTCCATCACCTGAGGGCCCAGCACCATCAGCGCAGCAGCCGCCAGCAGCATGCCGGCCAGGCCCACGGTGTAGAAAATGGACAGGGGAATGCGTTTCCAGACCGGCCGGCCTTCAGGCACGTCGTAGGCGGCGTTCATGGCGCTCATCATCAGCCGCACGCCGGCCGACGCGGTCCACAACGCAATCACGATACCCACCGACAACAACCCACCCTTGGACTGCTGCAATTGGTCGATCACCGGGTTGACCTGCTCGAGCGCTTGCGGCGGCAACACCAGTTCCGATTGCAGGCGCAACCAGGAGAAGAAGTCGGGGAGGTGCAGGAAACCGATCAGGGCAATCAGGAACAGCAGGAACGGGAACAGCGAAAACAGCGCCTGGTAAGCCAGCGCCGAGGCGTAGGTGGACATCTCATCGTCGAGGAATTCCTTGACGGTGCGCACCAGCACGCGGTGCAAGGGCAAGCCCTGCAGGGCGGAAAAAATCATAGCGTCTCCTTTCGCCGCTTGATCGATTCAACAGACAAGTCTAATAGACCGTGCCGATGCTGTGCTGCTCCCTGCCGTGTTTGAAGAATTTACTGACGATAATGCCGGCCTATTCGTGGGTGAACCCACAGGCACGCTGGGGCCCTGTTAAAGCGAGTCTACCCGCGAAGAGGCCGGCACAGGCCTTCTCAAATCAAGGTTTCTTCACCGCATCCTTGATGTCACCCTTGACCTGCTGCGCCTCGCCTTTGAGCTCCTGCGCCTTGCCCTCGGCGCGCAGCTTGTCATTGTCGGTGACCTTGCCAACACCCTGTTTCACGTTGCCGATCGCTTCGTTGGCCAGACCTTTCGCTTTGTCTTTAGTACCGCTCATGGCAAAACTCCTGCAAATGGAGACACGTGAACCGTGTCGACAGAGGGTGGACCCAACACCCTCTCCAAGAGTTTCAACGGATTTTCCAGCCACAAGCCGAGCGGTAAAGCTGCGGGCGAATACCGCACCAAATCGCTCTGGTAGCGCTACGCAGCCTGCGCAGCTGCCCTAGAATGCCCCGCAAAGGTCCGCCCCAAGCAGGCTGGCACACCACAAGAACAATGTTTCCGGATACCCGCACCCATGCGTTTGATGCCTGCGCTGGTGGCATTGCTGCCACTGCTCCCCCTGCCCGCCCTGGCCGCTGCACCGGCCAGCCCCGAAACCCTGCGTGTCGAGCGTTACGCCGACGACGGCCAGCCCGGTTCGCTGCGCTGGGCGATCGAAACCAGCAACCAGAATCCCGGCCACTACCGCATCGACATCGCTGCGGTCGGCAAGCCGCCCTATGTCATCCGCCCCAGCCGCGCGCTGCCGGAAATCAAGGGCCCGGTAAGCATCACCGGCCTGCCCTGGGCCCACGACGGCCAATACATCGCCATCGACGGTTCGGCGTACATCAAGGACCAGGGCGTGCGCACCTGCCCCGGCGCCCTGCCCGGCCAGTTCGGCACCAACGTGCGCACCACCACCAACCCCGGGCTGGTGCTGCGAGACACCCAGGGCGTGCACCTGAGCGGCCTGGAAGTACGCAACTTCTGCATCGGCATCCTGGTCAACCGCGCCAGTGGCAACGTGATCGAAGACAACCGCATCGTCGCCAACAAAGGCGGCGCTGGCATCATGCTGACCGGTGACGATGGCGCCGGTAACCCCACCGCTACCACCACGAACAACAACAAGGTGCTGCGCAACCAGCTGATCGACAATGGCGACGGCCTGGAGCTGACCCGTGGCGCGGCATTCAACCTGGTGGCCGACAACCTGTTCCGCTCTACTGCCGCCAACCCCGAGCCCTCCCAAGGCATCGAGATTCTGCTGGGCAACGACAACAGCGTGGTGCACAACCGCTTCGAGAACTACTCTGACGGCCTGCAGATCAACTGGGGCAAACGCAACTACCTGGCCGCCAACACCTTCAGCGGCAACTCGATCGGCGTCAGCGTTACCGGCGAGGGCAATATCCTCGACGCCAACCTGATCCACGGCAACCGCATTGGCGTGGCCCTGCGCCCCGAGCCGGCAGTAACCGCCACGCGCCTGAGCGGCAACCGCATCTGGGGCAACAGCCAGGACATCCGCCGTTGCGAAGCGGGCGGTTCTTGCGTGCCTGGCCAGCGCACAGGCGCGATCGTGTTTGGCGTGCCGGCCCAGGCGCATGCGTTGTACGTGGGTTCACGCGGGGTCGGGGCTGACCTGCCAAAGCAGGACCAGGCGATCATCTGCGACGCCCATGGCGAGCCCAAGCCATGCCTGCCGCTGCCTAACCATAACCAGCAGGCGCCTCGGCTGGTGGCACTGGAGGGCAATGTGCTGCGCGGAGAAGTGCAAGGGCCGGCGTCGAGCCTGTTGCGGGTGGAGTTTTTTGGTAACGCCGAGGCAGAAGGCACCGAGGCGGAGCAGTACCTTGGGGAGGTGCTGGTGAACAGCGACGACCAAGGGCTGGCGCGGTTTGCCCAGGTGCTGGAGAACGTGGACGGGTTGCGCAGCTTCACTGCGACTGTCACTACCGCTGATGGGGCCACTTCCGAGTTGAGCTCGCCGGTTCGGCGATAAGGCTACCGGCCTCTTTGCGGGCAAGCCTGCGAAGAGGCCGGAACAGGTAAAGCAGATGGCAAACCTTGCCCCACTAACCGCCACCCCTCACAATGCAGGCCTTCATAGCGTCAACCCGCAGGAACCTGCATGAAACTCGACAAACCCGCCGCCATCGCCCGGCGCAACGAAGCACTGGCCCGCCCGGTGCTTAATAGCAGCAACACTTTGTTCGCCATCCTCGATCACAAACGCCACCTGTGGTGGTTCGAAGTGCCGGTGGCGCTGCTGGGCAAAGGCCAGGCCGACTGGGTCAACCTGCTGCTGCACACCCCGGAAAGCGATGAGCTACAGCACCTGAAGGTGCCCACCAATTTCCTCAAGGCGCACCTGGAGCGGATGGAAGTGCGCAAGCCCGGCAAGCGCCGCTCCACCATCAGCCTGGCCCTCAGCGCCGACCGCGACTCGCTGTTGCGCGACACCCGTCCGGGTGGTGAGCAGCTGGACTTCAGCACCTTCGTGCAGGCCTGATCAGGCCTTCTCGATGCGATCGTCATGGATGACGATCAGGCCCTGCTTGAACAACCCGCCAATCGCCTTCTTGAAGTTGCCCTTGCTGACGTTGAACAGCTTGCTGATCAACGCCGGGTCGCTCTTGTCACACACGCCCAGCACCCCGCCTTCAGCTTCCAGACGCGCCATGATCTGCTCTTGCAGGCTGTCGGCCAGCGCCGCACCCACCGGTTGCAGGCTGAGGGCGATCTTGCCGTCGTGGCGCAGCTCCTTGATGAAGCCTTTCTCGTGCATGCCCGAACGCAGGAACTTGAACACCTCGTTCTTGTGGATCAGACCCCAGTGGCGGTTGTTGATGATGGCCTTGAAGCCCATCGGGGTTTCGCCTGCCACCAGCAGCTCGACCGGCTGGCCCACCTTGTAGTCGGCCGGGGCGACGTCGAGGTAGCGGTCCAGACGCGACGTGGCGGTGATACGGCGGGTGCGCTTGTCGAGGTACACGTGCACCACGCAATAGTCGCCGATCTTCAGTGGCCGCGCTTCTTCCGAATACGGCATCAGCAGGTCCTTGGACAGGCCCCAGTCGAGGAAGATGCCGGCACCGTTGATGTCCTTGACCTTGAGGCTGGCAAACTCACCGACCTGCACCTTGGGCTTTTCGGTGGTGGCGATCAGCTGGTCTTCGCTGTCCAGGTAGATGAACACGTTCAGCCAGTCATCCACTTCGGTCTCGGCGTTTTTCGGGATGTAGCGCCCTGGCAGCAGGATCTCGCCATCGGGGCCGCCGTCCAGGTACAGACCGAAGTCCACGTGTTTCACGATTTGCAAACTGTTGTAACGCCCAAGCAGAGCCATTTCCAATGATCCTCAAGTCAAGGCGGCTATTCTACACCTGAAGCCAGCGCGCTGCCCGACCGCCGATGCAGTGGAACCGTCAGCCTCCACTTGCGTCTACCATCGGGCAGCCTCAGCAAGGAACAGCACATGCCCCTTCGCCTGTCCAAAGCCCTGCTTGTCACCATCGGTCTTGCCCTGGCCCTCGCCGCCTGCAGCCGCATGGACCTGGCCTACCGCAACCTCGACCGCCTGGTGCCGTGGTCGCTGGGCGACTACCTGGACATGAACCGCGAACAGAAGGCCCTGCTCGACGACCGCCTGAAGGAGCACCTGGCCTGGCATTGCAAGACTCAGCTGCCCGGTTACCTCGACTGGCTGGACCGGGTACGCGACATGGTCGCGGATGATCAGGTTACCGACCAGGCCCTGCAGCAGCGCACCCGTGAAGCCCGCCAGGCGATTGGCCGGGTCGCCGAAGCAATCACCCCATCGGCCACCGAACTGCTGCGCGGCATGAGCGACGCCCAGGTGGCGGAGATGCGCGAGGCGTTCCGCGAGGACATCGATGAACGGCAGAAAAAGTATGTGGACACCCCGCTGCCAAAACAGATCGCCCGGCGTAGCGAGCGCATGGAGAAACGCCTGACTCCATGGTTTGGCGAGTTGACGCCAGCCCAGAAGCAGCGGGTCCAGGCCTGGTCCACGGCGCTGGGCGACCAGAACCGGGAATGGATCGCCAACCGCGCTCACTGGCAGCAGCAGTTGCTGCTGGCGATGAACCAGCGCAACGACGCCACCTTCGAGCCGCGCCTGGCAACCTTGTTGCAGCGCAAGGAAAGCCTGTGGACACCGGAGTACCGGGCGGCTTACCAAAATACCGAGCAGCAGGCCCGCAGCCTGCTGGTGGACCTGGTGCAGCAGAGCACCCCGCAGCAGCGGCGATTCCTGCAAGAGCGCCTGGATAAGGTGCGTTCCAATTTCAGTGAGCTGAAATGTTTGAAGGGCTAATAGTGCAAAGCAGGCCTGGCCTCTTCGCGGGCCAACCCGTGCTTATAGCGTATTGATTCGGCAGTGACGCTGCAGGAGCAACTGTCGTGCTCAATTTCTAGAATCTCGCGCAATCCCTGTGGGAGCGGGCTTGTCCCGCGAACACCGGCGCAGCCGGTGCCATCCACCGTGTTGGATGCTTCGCGGGCAAGCCCGCTCCCACAGGTACCCCCGCAGGCTTGAGGCTGATGCAGTACCTGGGGAAACAACTGGCTTGCTCAATTCCCAGAATCTAGCGCAATCACTGTGGGAGCGGGCTTGTCCCGCGAACACGGGCGAAGCCCGTGCCATCCACCGTGGTGGATGCTTCGCGGGGCAAGCCCGCTCCCACAGGTCCAACCCCGCAGGCTTGAGGCTGATGCAGTACCAGGGGAAACAATTGGCTTGCTCAGTTTCTAGAATCTAGCGCGATCCCCTGTGGGAGCAGGTGTACCCGCGAACACCGGCGGAGCCGGTGCCATGCACCGTGTTGGATTCTTCGCGGGACAAGCCC
>NZ_SSOE01000068.1:0-61291 GCF_029871175.1 Pseudomonas sp. BN607 | reverse complement strand
GCTCCCATCATCCGGCCCCTACGCTACGCTCCGGGGTCCCCTCGCTACGGGCATGCTCCCGGGAGTACGCGCCGAAGGCCCCATCCATGGGGCCTCAGCGCTTGACGGGCATCCATGCCCGTCACCTCCCTCCGCATGCCCTTCGCTCGGCCTACTGAAGTCGCAACCTGTGTCGCCTGAACTATCGCGCACTTAGAAGCAGAATCAAGAACCGAAGCAAGAGCTAGAGCCAAAGCAAGCACCAGCAACCAGCAACCGGCAACCGGCAACCAGGTTACTGCTTCGAGGCGATAGCCTTTTCAATCGCTGCCCGGAACGCTGGATCATCCGGCTTGGTGAGGCTGGAGAAATTTCCGATCACCTTGCCCTTGCGATCCACAACATACTTGTAGAAATTCCACTTCGGCGCACTACTCTGGTTGGCCAGCTCGGCGAACAGCGGTATCGCATCTTTACCCCGCACCGGCTGGGTCTTGGTCATGGTGAAAGTAACGCCATAGTTGGCATAACAGACCTTCGCGGTCTTCTCGCTGTCGGCGTCTTCCTGCTTGAAGTCATTGGACGGCACGCCGAGCATCTCCAGGCCCTGCTCGTGATAGTGCTTGTAAGTCGCCTCAAGCCCCTCGAACTGCGGCGCAAACCCGCAGTAACTCGCAGTATTCACCACCACCAGCGGCTTGCCCGCAAACCGTTCGCACAGCTCGACCTGGCCCTTGCCCCGCAACTCCGGCAAGCTGCCCTGCAACAACGCCGGGCAATCGGCAGCCCAGCTCGATGCACTGGCAAGTAACGCTAGCACCGGCACCGCAAACCCATGTGCACGCATGGTTCGTTCTCCCGCATTGAATCCTTGAACCTGCAGGGTAGCGCCAGAACCAAACGAATGCCCACTTTACGTTACGAACCCATAGCCGACGCATCCAGACATCTTGCCCGCCCACAACACTGAACGAACGCTACCTCCAAGCAATAGACCCGCTTCCGGGAGCCATGAAAAGGCAGCCCTATCGCCTAACAAACCCCCATGCCCAGTTGCATCAACGCCATCCCACCCCGGTGCCACCCCCACCACACCAGCGCCAATAGCGCCAGCGCAGCGACGGCCAGCAAGCCACGGGTCAGGTAGCGGTTCATGCGGCCTGTGCCTGCAGGCGGGCAACCGGGCGTTCGCGCACGGGCCAGTTAAGGGCTGCAGCCAACAGGCTAAGCAGGATGGAAATTTGCCAGACCAAGTCGTAGCTGCCGGTACGGTCATACACGACCCCGCCCAGCCAGCCACCCAGGAAGGCACCCAGCTGGTGGAACAGGAACACGATACCGCCCAGCATGGACAAGTTGCGCACGCCGAACACCGTGGCCACGGTGCCATTGGTCAGCGGCACCGTGGAAAGCCACAAAAGGCCCATGGCGATGCCGAACAGATACGCACTGAACTCGCTCACCGGCGCCCACAGGAACAGCACGATCACCACCGCACGCAACAGGTACAGCCCGGTCAGCAAGCGCGGCTTGGACATGCGCCCGCCCAGCCAACCAGCGGTGAAGGTACCAACGATATTGAACAGGCCAACCAACGCCAGCACCGTGGTACCGGTAGTTGCGGCCAGGTGCTGGTCAACCAGGTAGGCCGGCAGGTGCACACCAATGAACACGACCTGGAAGCCACAGACAAAAAAGCCCAGCGCCAGCAACCAGAACCCCGAATGCGAGCAGGCCTCGCGTAGTGCCTGGCCCAGCGTCTGCTCGGTAGCACTACTGGGCAACGGGCGGTCACGCAGCAGGCCGACGAAGGGCACGATGAACGCCACCATCAACCCCAGCACCAGCAACGCTGCCGACCAGCCCAACCACTGGATCAGGCCCAGGGTACCCGGCAGCATGGCGAACTGACCGAACGAGCCAGCGGCACTGGCGATGCCCATGGCCATGCTGCGCTTCTCGGCAGGCACTGCACGCCCGACTACGCCCAGAATGACCGAGAACGAGGTGCCGGAAAGGCCAATGCCGATCAGCAAGCCGGCACTCAGCGACAACGACCAGGCCGAGTCAGCCATGCCCATCAGGATCAGGCCGCCGGCATACAGAATGCCGCCAATGATCACTACCTTTGCCGCGCCCAGGCGGTCGGCCAGGGCACCCGCGAACGGCTGCGCCAGCCCCCAGATCAGGTTCTGCAAGGCAATTGCGAAGGCGAACACCTCGCGCCCCCAGCCGAAATCGGCGCTCATGGGTGCCAGGAACAGGCCAAAGCCGTGCCGCACACCCAGGGACAGCGCCAGGATCAAAGCCGCCCCCAACAATACCCATCCGCTGGTACGCCACACCGAAGTCATTGTCGTTATCTCCAGCACATCACAAGGTTTTTGCGGGTATATACCCGCTCATAGTCGTATCGATTCAGGCCAGTTGGTCCAGCAAACGCACCAGTTCATCCCGCTGCCCTTCCCCCAGCCGCGCCACCAACTCGACCTGGGCCTTTTCCCAGGCGGGGTGGGCTGCCTGCAGCAACTGCACACCCGCATCGGTCAATAGCACCACGCGGTTGCGCTGGTCGTCGCCACCGGCCAGTGCCACCAGCCCCTCGGCCTCCAGCACCCGCAGGTTACGGCCCAAGGTGCTGCGCTCAAGGCCCATGGCCTCGGCGAGGGTGGTAATGCTGGGGCGGTCGAGCCTTTGCAGGTGCCGTAACAGGGAAAACTGCGCGACATTGACCCCGAAGCCGGCAAGGGCCTCGTCGTAATGCCGGCTCACCCCACGGGCGGCCCGACGCAAATGGGTACAGATGCATTCACTGGTCAGCATGGATACGTGTATATACCCGCGTCACCAGTGTTGCAATCAATTTCATGGTCTGGCTTCAAGCCAACCTGGGGCCAAGCGCTTGCGGATGGGCTCGAACTCCACCGTGGCCTTGCGCGGCAGCGGGTCCGGCGCCCCCTGGTCAATCGCCTGCCAATAGCGCCACGGCACCTTGGCCGACCCCAGTTCGTAGTCCATGCCATCCCAGCTGTCTTCGCGGAAGCTATAGAACGCCCAGTGCAACTGATCGCGCTCCATGACTCCGAGCACGTCCTCGAGATACTGCAGGCAACCCGGCAACCGGCGCATGCAGCCGAACTCGCCCACCACCAGGCGTGAACGCGGCACGTTCATGGCCTCTGCCCACGCCATTGGTTGCTGCAGGTACTGCTCCACGCGCTGCCTGTTCCACTGCTGGGTTTGCCCGGCAAACGGTGCGGGGCCGGGATAGGCGATGGGCTGTTTGCGCGCCATGTTGGGCGAGCTGGTCACATGATAAGGCTCGTACATGTGCACGCTGTACAGTACCCGCTGGTCTTCCAGGGCGCTCGGCCAGTATGCGAACGCATCTGCAGCCGCGAACCAGCCGGCATCGACCATGATCGGCGTGTCAGAGTCCTCCTCGCGAATGGCCGCTATCAGTTGCCGGTATAACGCCGGCAGATCACGCGCACCGCCCTGTTCTCGGGCATACCACTGCTGCATCTGCCCAGGGTCAGCATGCTCGGCCAAGTCGCTGTGCTTTTCTGGCGCAGGCTCATTGATCAGGTTGTAGGCGGCGATGGCTGGGTGGCCTTTCAGTTCACGCGCCATGTCCTGCCAGAAACCTGCAGCCTGTAACCAGAAGCGTTTGTCCTGCCACAGACGGTCATCGAACCGGCCCTGGTTGTTTTGCGACCAACGCATGCCGGGCAGCGAGAGCGGCGCGATGACCACCTTCAGCCCCGCCTGGTGCGCACGGTCGAGCGTGGCGCGCAGCGTCGCCAAATCGGCAGCGGGCAGGCCGACATAGGAATCAGCGTTGCCGAGGAGGAAATCACGGTCTGCCGGTTGCCATTTGTCGTAGGAAAGCCGCACCCAGGTGGCACCGTAGCCGCTCAAGGCATCGAAATAGGCTTGGTCGGGTGGCAATCGGTTGAAGCTGTTGCCGCCGTGGCGGGGGGCGTCCCAGAACGCCATGAGGTCAGCTGCAAACACAGCGGGACTCATGGCTATCAACAAGATCGTGAGCACGTAATGACGCATGGGCAGATCCTCCCCTTCGACCAAAACCGGGAGCATAAGCCAACTGAAAGATCTGCGCAGTTTCTGGGTTTTTCCAGACAGTTACCATCCGTTTCTGCTCAGAAACGTCTTACAGAAACCGCCTCACCTTCGACAGTTGGCGCCTGCAGATGCTGCGCAAGGCAACGGTTCAAATGCCCAATGCCAGCGCCAGCACTACGGTCAGTTCGAGCAGCTCCAGCATTGCGCCTGCGGTATCCCCGGTGGTCCCGCCCAAGCGCCGACACATCATCTGCCGCAACCAGGCGAACACCATCAGCGCCAGCAGCACGGCCCATCCGCCCAGGCACAGGCAGAACAGCGCAGTGCCCAGCAACACCCACCCGGCTGCACGTCGGGGCAGGTACTCGGCCAGCGCCTGGCCCAAGCCACCTGGCCGAACATAAGGCGTGCAGAGAAACAACCCCAGCATCGCCGCCCGCCCGATCAGTGGCGCCAGCAGCAACTGCACGCCAACTCCCTGCTCTACCAGTACCCACAGGGCGCAAAACTTCAGCAGCAGCACCACCACCAGGGTGACCACGGCAATGGGCCCACTGCGCGGATCCTTCATGATGCGCAAGGTGCGCTCACGGTCGCCAAAGCCGCCTAGCCAGGCATCGGCGCTGTCCGCCAGGCCATCCAGGTGCAAGGCACCACTGAGCAGCACCCACAGCGTCAGCAGCAACGCCGCATGCAGCGGCGCCGACGTGCCTTGCAGCAGATGGCTCGCCAGCCACAACAGCAGGCCGAACAGCAGCCCGACCAGCGGATAGCACAATAATGAGCGCCCGGTATCACGGGGCGCCGGCATGCCCGGCAGGCTCACCGGCAGTCTGCTGAGAAACTGCAAGGCTATCCAGAAAGGCAACATCTCAAACTTCCTCGACCCACTGCCCGCTGTCATCCGAAACCAGCCGCATCAACGCGCCATGCCCGACTTCGACCTGCAGCAAGTGCTCTCTCGGCAAACCACGAGCACGGGCCAGCAGCAGGCGCATCACTCCACCATGGGTGACCAGCAGCACGCGCTTGCCGGCATGTTGAAGGCGCAAACCCTCGACTGCCGCCAACACCCGCTCGGAGAACGCTTCGACCGGCTCACCATTGGGCGGCGTGAAGGCGTAGGGGTCAGCCCAGAAACGCCCGAGTGCATCCGCCTGGGTTTCCATGATCTGCGCAGCGCTGTGGCCTTCCCAATCGCCAAAATGCAGCTCCTGCAAACGCGGTTCGCGCTGCACCGGCACATCCAGGCGCGCACCCAGCTCATCGGCAAAACGCGCACAACGCTGCAGCGGCGAGCTGACCAGCACCTGCCACGGGCCGGCCTCGGCCACGGCACTGCGCATCTGCGCCCAGCCCTTTTCAGTCAAGGCATCGTCAAGGCTGCCGCGCAGGCCGCCCTGCTCGGTTTCACCGTGGCGCAGCAGATCGAGGATCATGCCGGACGGTCCGCCACCGCGGCCTCGGCAAAGGTCGCCATCTGCCCGTGCAGCGCACAGGCCAGGCGCAACAGTGGCACTGCCAAGGCAGCGCCACTGCCCTCGCCCAGGCGTAGGCCCAGGGCCAGCAACGGCTCAGCCTGCAGCGCAGCGAGCAAGGCCTTGTGCCCAGGCTCGGCCCCTTGATGGGCGAACAGCAACCAGGCCCGACACTGCGGGTTGAGACGTACCGCCACCAGCGCAGCGACGCTGCAGATGAAGCCGTCCACCAGCACCACGACGCCTGCCTGCGCGCAGCCCAGGTAGGCACCGGCCAGCGCGGCAATCTCGAAACCACCTACACAAGCCAACGCTTGCAGCGGCTCCTCGGCACGCAAGCCATGCAGTTGCAACGCCCGCTCGATGACCTCAGCCTTGTGCCGCACCCCGGCGTTGTCCAAGCCGGTGCCCGGCCCGCTCAGTTCTGCTGCCGGGCAGCCCAGCAGGACGCTGGCCAAGGCCGCGGCCGCCGTGGTGTTGCCAATGCCCATTTCGCCACCGATGAACAACTGCGCGCCCTGTTCGGCTGCACGCAGCGCGCTCTCGCGCCCGGCCTGCAAGGCGGCTTGCAGTTGGGCCTCGGTCATCGCCGGCTGGCGGGCAAAGTTGGCGGTGCCGGCGCCGAGGCGCAGATGGCGCACGCCGGGCAGTTCCAGCTGTGGGTCGATGGTGCCGAGATCGACCACGTCCAGGCTGGCCTGCAGTTGCCGCGCCAGCACGCTGATAGCGGCGCCGCCGCCGACGAAGTTGCGCAGCATCTGCCCAGTCACCGCCTGCGGGTAAGCCGAGATGCCCTCCTCGACCACGCCGTGGTCGCCGGCAAAAATGCCGATCGCGGCCTTATCGAGCGAGGGGCGTTCTTGCCCCTGCAAGCCAGCCAGCTGAATGGCCAGGCCTTCGAGCTGGCCCAGCGAGCCGGCAGGTTTGGTCAGCTGTTGCTGACGGGCGCGGGCCTTGTCCATGGCGGCGTTGTCCAGAGGTTGGCAGGCTTCGCGCCACCAGGCTTGAGTCATAGAGCAGGTCCTTTGAGTATCAGGGGCAGGCCGGCCACGGTCAGCACCACGCGCTGACAGCGCTCGGCCACGGCTTGGTGCAGCCAGCCGGCCAGGTCGACATAACGCCGGGTCAGCTCGCCCATGGGCACCACGCCCAGGCCGGTTTCGTTACTGACCAGAATGAGGCTGCCGGGCAACTGTTCCAGGCAAGCCAGCAAGGCATCACGCTCCTCGGCCAGGCGCTGTTCGTCTTCGAGCATCAACAGGTTGGTCAACCACAGGGTCAGGCAATCGACCAGCAAGCAGCGCCCTTCGTCCGCCTCGGCGCGCAGCACGGCAGCCAAGGCCAGAGGCTCTTCAATCAACCCCCAATCAGCAGGGCGACGCTGGCGGTGCAGCTGAACGCGTTCGTTCATTTCACCATCCAGCGGCTGACTGGTGGCAATGTAGGTCACGGGCAGCCCGCTGGCACTGGCCAGCTGTTCGGCCAGGCGGCTCTTGCCGGAACGCGCGCCGCCAAGGATCAGGTTAAGCATTTCAGGCCACCCCACACAGCTGGCGCAGGCGCGCGGTGTCCAGGTGCGTTTCCACCAGGTCGGCCAGGCGCTCGATGTCGCGCTCGCGCAGGGCCTCGTAATCAATCATCTGCACATCCTCCAGGCCAGCCCAGCGCAGCAACGCAGCGCACGACTGGCTACCTTCGAACAGACCATGCAGGTAGGTGGCAAGCACCTGCCCGTCGGCACTGATGGCGCCATCGCAGCGGCCATCTGCCAACTGCATGGCAGGCCGCTCCAGAGCCGGGCCGGTGGTGACTCCGGCATGGATCTCGTAACCGCTGACCGGCGAGGCTTCAAGGTTGAGCGTGCCCGCCACGTTGCGCAGCTGCTTCTCTGCTTCAAGCACCGTGGTGTAATCGAACAGGCCCAGCCCCGCGCTTGAGCCAGCAGCCCCCTCCAGCCCGAGCGGGTCATGCACCGCGCGGCCAAGCATCTGCAGGCCACCGCAAATACCGATCAGCTTGCCGCCATAGCGCAGATGCCGATCGATGGCCTTGTCCCAGCCGCGCTCGCGCAACTGCGCCAGATCGCCCCGCACACTTTTGGAGCCTGGCAGGATGATCAGGTCGGCAGCGGGGATCGGCTGGCCCGCGGCGATGAACTGCAGGTCTACCTGCGGGTGCAGGCGCAGTGGGTCGAAATCGGTGTGGTTACTGATACGCGGCAATACCGGCACGATCACCTTGAGCACGCGTTCGTGCTTCGCGCCCTGGCGCATGTCGATACCGTCTTCGGCCTCCAGGTGCAGGTCGGTGACGTAAGGCAGTACGCCCAGCACCGGTTTGCCGGTGCGCTGCTCCAGCCAATCCAGCCCCGGTTGCAACAGCGCGATGTCGCCACGGAAGCGGTTGATCACAAACCCTTTCACCCGAGCCTGCTCACTGGGCGAAAGCAGCTCCAGGGTGCCCACCAGATGGGCGAACACCCCACCACGGTTGATATCGGCGACCAGGATCACCGGGCAGTCCACTGCTTCGGCAAAGCCCATGTTGGCGATGTCGCCAGCACGCAGGTTGATCTCCGCCGGCGACCCTGCGCCTTCAACCATCACCACCGGCCAGGCGGCACTCAGGCGCTGGTGCGAGGCCAACACTGCCTGCATGGCGATCGCCTTGTAATCGTGGTAGGCCACTGCGTTCATGCTGGTAACGGCGCGGCCTTGGATGATCACCTGGGCGCCGGTATCGCTGTTGGGCTTGAGCAGCACCGGGTTCATGTCGGTATGCGGCGCCAATCGGCAGGCCTGGGCCTGTACCGCCTGGGCGCGGCCGATTTCACCGCCATCGGCGGTCACGGCACTGTTCAACGCCATGTTCTGCGGTTTGAACGGCACCACACCGATACCCTGGCGCAACAGCCAGCGGCACAGCGCGGTCACCAGCGTGCTCTTGCCGGCGTCGGAAGTGGTGCCTTGCACCATGAGGGTGGTCATGCCGTTTCCTTTTGATAGGCCGCCAAGGCCAGCGCCAGGCGCTGCTCATCCACTTCAGAGGCAGGCAGGCCCAGGCGCACCGCCGCAGGGTGTTCGAACAGGCGCACCAGGATGCCGCGGCGGGCGAGAAAGTCGTGCAATCGCGCAGCACGTTCGCTGCGCACGTACTGGAACAGGTCGCAGCCACCACTGGGCGCCAGGCCAGCACCGCTCAGCATCGCTGCGAGCCGGTGGCTGGCCGCGGCACAGCGTTCGATCTGCGTACGCTGCGCAGCCTGATCAGCCAGGCTGGCCTGTGCCAGCACCCGGGTCGGGCCATTCACCGTCCATGGCCCAAGCCATTCGGCCAGCCGCAGCAGCAGGCTGTGCTCGGCAGCGACGAAACCAAGGCGTACCCCGGCCAGGCCGAAGAACTTGCCGAACGAGCGCAGCACAATCAGGCCCGGGCGCTCGGCGCAGTCCATCACGCTGCCTGCCGGGGTGTTGTCCATGAAGGCTTCATCAACTACAAGCCAGCCACCCCGCGCGGCCAGACGAGCATGCCAGGCCAGCAGGCGATCACGCGGCACTCGGTGCCCGGTGGGGTTGTTGGGGTTGACCAGCACCAGCACGTCGAGGCTGTCGAGCGCCGCCTCAACCTGGCTTTCGCCCAGCTCCACCAGCTGATGCCCTGCGCGCTGCCAGGCATACGGATGCTCGGCATAACAGGGTGAAAGCACCCCGACCCGGCAGGCTGCGCGCATCAGCGGCAACGCCTGGATAGCCGCCTGCGAGCCGGCCACCGGCAGCAACTGGCTGGCGCCATAATAGGCACGCGCGCTGTCTTCCAGGCCGTCCTCGGTTTCCGGCAGGCGGGCCCAGGCATCGAGTGGAATTGCCGGAATCGGGAACGGCCAGGGCGCAATGCCGCTGGACAAGTCGAGCCACTGCTCGCGGGCAATTCCGTATTGGCGCACCGCGCGCAGCAGGCGACCACCGTGTTCAAGCATTGATATAAGCCCCCAGGCAGATCACCAGCAGCCACAGCCAGACGCCGCGCTGCACCAGGCCCCAACCGCGTTCGATGGCGTCGGCATCGGCCATCGGCCCTTCACCCAGGCGAGGCCGCTCGTGCAATTCGCCGTGGTAAACCGCCGGGCCGCCGAGCTCCACGCCCAGCGCCCCGGCGCCGGCAGCCATCACCGGCCCGGCGTTGGGGCTGTCCCACAGCGGGCCCTGCCTGCGCCAGCAGGCCAGGGCCAGGCGGGTCTTGCCGAGCAGCGCATAGGTGAGCGCCACCAGCCTTGCGGGAATATAGTTGAGGACGTCGTCGATGCGCGCCGCACACCAGCCAAAGCGCTCGAAGCGTTCGTTGCGGTAACCCCACATGGCATCCAGGGTATTGCTCAGGCGGTACAGCACCACGCCTGGTGCGCCAGCCACGACAAACCAGAACAGCGCAGCGAACACGGCATCACTGCCGTTCTCCAGCACCGACTCGGTGGCCGCCCGGGCCACCGCCGGCTCGTCCAGTTCGCGGGTTTCGCGGCTGACCAAAAAGCCGACCCGGCGCCGCGCTTCCTCCAGGTCACCCTGCCGCAAGGCGTTGGCTACCGGCAGCACATGCTCGCCCAGGCTGCGCAACCCCACCGCACAGTACAACGCCAGCACATCCACCAGCCAGCCGACATACGGCAGCCAGGACAGCACCAGCGCCACCAGGGTCAGCGGTAATACCGCCAGAACCCAGGCGCTCACGCCATGACTGCGCCAACCACGACCGCCAGCATTCAATCGGCGCTCGAGGTTGCTGGCCATCTTGCCGAAGGCCACCAGTGGATGGCGCCGCTGCGGTTCACCCAGCAATGCATCCAGGGCCACCCCGGCCACGGTCAGCAAGGCCACGCTCATTGCTGCTCTCCCCATTGGTTCTCAAACAGCATTTCACTCAAAGGCCGTGCTTCGGCCCAGTTTTCCTGCACCAGCATCGGCACTGGGTAAAACTCGGTGACCGGGCCCAGGCACAGCACCGCGACCGGCTTGGCACCCGCAGGCATACCCAGCAGCGCCGCCAGTTCAAGCGGGTCGAACAGCGACACCCAGCCCATCCCCAGCCCTTCGCCACGGGCTGCCAGCCACAGGTTCTGGATGGCACAGGCCAGCGAGGCCAGGTCCATTTCCGGCAGGGTGCGGCGGCCGAAAATGTGCGGTTCGCGGTTGTCCATCAAGGCTGCCACCAGCAGTTCGGCACAGTCGTTGATGCCTTCCACCTTCAGCTTCATGAAGTCGTCGGAGCGTTCGCCCAATGCCGCGGCAGTGCGCACGCGCTCCGCCTCAACCAAGGCCTGGATCTGCCCACGCAGCTCGCGCCGGGTAATGCGGATGAAGCGCCAAGGCTGCATGAGCCCGACGCTGGGCGCCTGGTGCGCAGCGGCCAGCAGGCGACCGAGCAAGGCAGGCTCAACCTGGCCGCCAGCGAAGTGGCGCATGTCGCGGCGCTCGCCGATGACGCGGTAGATCGCGGCGCGTTCGGTGTCGCTGAAGGCGTGTTCGCTCATGGTCGCAACAGCGCCGCCGCCGCATCCGGGTTGGAAGGGAAGTAGAAGTGCACGTAGGAGGCAGTCAACCGCCCCAGACGGTACACCGCTTCGTTGCCGCGTCCGCCATTGGGGCTCAGGCCGCGGGCAATCGGCTCCAGCCCGGTGCTGGTCAGCGAATGGTGATAGGTGTGCCCGCGCAAGGTACCTTCCGGTAACACCACCGCCTGCAGCGCCAGGGCCGCGAGGCGCTTCTGCATGGTCGCCTCGCCCGACAGCAGGCCAAGCAGTTCGGCGCGTTCGCCCGCCACATCGGTCAGGGCATCGAGCAGGTACAGCATGCCGCCGCATTCGGCCAACAACGGCTTACCCTGTGCGTGGTGGGTGCGGATCGCCTCGCACATCGATGCGTTCGCTGCCAGCGCCCGGTGATGCAGCTCCGGGTAGCCGCCCGGCAGGTACAGGCTATCGACCTCCGGCAGCTCGCGGTCGTGCAACGGCGAGAAGAATTCCAGATGGGCGCCGAGGTTGCGCAGCAGGTCGAGGTTGGCGCCATAGGTGAAGGCGAACGCCTCGTCCCGCGCCACGCCGATTCGCACACCGGCCAGCGCGGCCACGCAGGCTTGAGGCTGCGGTGCGGCAAAGCTCACCGGCGGCGGCAAGGCGGCGTCACAACTGCCACCTAGCGCCTCGGCAGCAGCATCCAGGCGGGCATCCAGGTCATTCAGCTCACTGGCCTGGACCAGCCCCAGGTGGCGGCTGGGCAGCTCGATGCCGCGCTCGCGGGACAAACCGCCATACCAGCGCAGGCCCTCGGTCAGGCTGCCCTCCAGCAATTGTGCGTGGCGCAGGCTGCCCACCCGGTTGGCCAGCACGCCGGCAAACGGTAAGTCGGCCTGGTAACGCGCCAGGCCCAGGGCCAATGCACCGAAGGTCTGGGCCATGGCTGTGCCATCGATCACCGCCAGCACCGGTACGCCAAAATGGCGCGCCAGGTCGGCGCTGGACGGGGTGCCATCGAACAGCCCCATCACGCCTTCGATCAGGATCAGGTCGGCCTCCCCGGCGGCTTCCCACAACAGCCGGCGGCTTTCCTCCGCGCCGATCATCCACAGGTCCAACTGGTACACCGGCGCGCCGCTGGCCCTTTCCAGGATCATCGGGTCAAGGAAATCCGGCCCGCACTTGAACACCCGCACCTTGCGCCCGAGATTTCGGTGCAGGCGGGCCAGTGCGGCAGTAACCGTTGTCTTGCCCTGGCCAGAAGCGGGTGCCGCGATCAACACGGCAGGGCAATGGCGCGCCTGGCTCACAGTTCGACGCCCTTCTGTGCGCGGATGCCGGCCTGGAAGGCATGCTTGAGCATGCCCATCTCGGTCACGGTGTCGGCCAGTTCGATCATCTCAGGCTTGGCTGCACGGCCAGTGACGATCACATGCTGCATCGGCGGGCGGGCCTGGATGTCGGACAACACCTGATCGAGGTCGAGGTAGCCATGCTTGAGCGCAATGTTCAGCTCGTCCAGCACCACAAACTGTACGTTCGGGTCCTGCAGCAGCTGGCGCGACACCGCCCAGGCCGCTTCGGCCGCAGCGATGTCGCGTTGACGGTCCTGGGTTTCCCAGGTAAAGCCTTCGCCCATCACGTGGTAGCGCACCTGCTCGGGGAAGCGCCGGAAAAACAGCTCTTCGCCGGTGCTGTTGCGGCCCTTGATGAACTGCACCACGCCGCACTGCATGCCATGGCCCAAAGCGCGCGCGAGCATGCCGAAAGCCGAGCTGCTCTTGCCCTTGCCATTGCCGGTTAGCACCAGCAGCAAGCCGCATTCGTTGGGGGAGTTGGCGATACGTTCGTCGATGACCGCCTTCTTGCGCTGCATACGCGCCAGGTGGCGTTCGTCGCGTTCGGTGGATTCGCTCATCAGGGTTCTCCGCTGGCTGGCACCGCGGCAACGCGCGACGACAGGTAATAGGCAGGCAGACGGAGAGCGCGCAGGGGCCATGGCAAGCGCCACGGTGCACCGCGCATCACCCTCCGTGATGCCGTTGGCAGATATCAGGCCGGTCTCCGGGCTTGTGAGCGGGCCTTGGCCCTGGCCTGCGCGCCTTCCCGGGTGTTGGCACCCAGTGGCCATGCGCGGCCGCGACTCACCTACCGTTGCGGGGGCAGCGCCGGAATCGCGCCACGCTGGCGCCCACCGGCTTCCCAGTTTCACCCTGCCCAGTCGAGGCTGGCAGGGCACCTGAAACACGCGCGAAGGTTAGAGGGTTGCACCCATAGCGTCAATCCAAGCGGCCCGTTTGCTGTCGAACAGGCGTTTTGCTTGACGGCGGGGGGCGGTATCACCGTCAGCATTCATTTTTTCAAAGGGAACCGGCGCTTTGGCTTTTGGGCTTTTGGGCTTTTGGGCTTTTGGGTTGTGGGCTTTCACATCACGCAGACATTCATTCGCGATAGTGGCGCCTACTCACCTTTCCGCCCTTACGGCGGGTCCCTTTTTGTCGTGGCAAAAAGGAACCAAAAACCGTCCGCTCCCATCATCCGGCCCCTACGCTACGCTCCGGGGTCCCCTCGCTACGGGCATGCTCCCGGGAGTACGCGCCGAAGGCCCCATCCATGGGGCCTCAGCGCTTGACGGGCATCCATGCCCGTCACCTCCCTCCGCATGCCCTTCGCTCGGCCTACTGAAGTCGCAATCTGTGTCGCCTGGGCTACCGCGCGCTTAGAAGCAAAAGCAACAGCTAGAGCCCCGCCGGCCCTGTGGCTTGCGATCGCTTGGCGCTTTTCGCTTTTCGCTTTTGATCTTGCTTCTAAGCGCGCGGTAGCTCAGGCAACGCAGATTGCGACTTCAGGAGGCCGGAGCGAGGGAACCCCGGAGCGCAGCGTAGGGGCCGGATGATGGGAGCGCAGCGTTTTTTGGTTACTTTTTGTCGCGTTGACAAAAAGTGACTCGCCGTAAGGGCGAAAAGGTGAGTCAGAGTCGCCATCGCAAATGGACTATGCGCGCCATTAAAACCAGCACTTTCCCGATTCAAGCTTCAAGGCGTGGTGAGCCAGCCTGTCAACCGAACCTGCCGCCCGCCCCTCAGGGGTTCTGAGCCAGGTGCCCTTGCGGGATCACCCGCTTGGCCTGCAGGTAAGCCTTGGCCCAGTAGCTGTTCGACAGGTAGTCCAGGCGCACCGTGCCACCCGTAGAAGGTGCATGCACGAAGCGCCCCTCGCCGACGTAGATGCCGGCATGGCTGACCTGCGAGCCGCCGCTGGTGGCGAAGAACACCAAATCACCCGACTGCAACGACTTGGCATCCACCGTGGGTGCACGCATCACGATCATTTCCCGCGTCGAACGCGGCAAGCTGATGCCGGCAGCATCTCGGTAGACGTACTTGATCAGCCCGCTGCAGTCAAAGCCAGAGTCCGGCGTGTTGCCACCCCAGCGATAAGGCGTGCCAACCAGACCGATGGCGCGAATCAACACGTCGTCTGCAATCGGCGAAGGGCTGGGCTGACTGTAGGTCACCTGCGGCTGTACCACAGGGGCCGGCGCAGGCGCACGGCTGGAGCAGGCAGCCAGCAAGGCTGCCAAGGAGAGAAATGCGAAGCGCGCCATCTTTATCATGGCCAGAACATCCTGTCTGAGACCGCTGCGCAGCAGCCGAAAAGAGTTGAGAATTTAGATTAGACGCTTTCTGTAAATGCGCACGGCGGCGAGCTTTTTTCAAAGCATCGCCGCCGCGGCAGGATATATCATTTGGCCATCAGTTGCGCGCGATATTCGTCGGCGCCATGGCCAGGGCACGCTTGGCCTCAATGAAGGTCTTGCTCCAGTAGCGATCACCGAGGCTGTCGATGCGCACGCCACCGCTACGGCGGCTGCTGGAGTGGATGAATTGGTTATCACCCAGGTAGATGCCGGCATGGCTGACGCGACCGCGGCCATTGGTGCTGAAGAACAGCAGGTCACCTGGCTTGAGCTTGTTGCGCGCCACTTTAGGGGCATCGACGTTGATCATTTCACGCGTGGAGCGTGGCAGGGTCATACCTGCCTCCTCGCGGAACAGGTAGCCGATGAAGCCACTGCAGTCGAAGCCAGACTTTTCCGAGGTACCACCAAAGCGGTAGCGGGTGCCGATCAACGACATGCCGCGCTCGAGAATGCTGTCAGCCAGGACTGGCAGCTGGTAAGGCTTGCTGCTGGAGAAGGACGCCAGGTCATCTTCGGTGGCCAGTTCTTCCGGCTCGCCGAACACCGACGAGGGCGAGGCTTTGGCCTTGATTGCCGACTGTGCGGCGATCGGGGTGTGATCCTGGGGCTGTGGCTCTGAATGAGACGCCGGGCCTTGAGCCGCGCAGCCAATAAGCAGGGTCACGAGTGCGAGTGGCACGAGGGGTGCGAAGCGCTTCAGCATGGGCACGACCGTGTCTGTAATCCTTTAGAAGGGTGAAACTATGCCCTCTATCATGGCCATTTGCAAATTTTATCGAAAAAGATGTGACTTTTTCGTTTTGCCGCTCTGGCCCAGCGTTTTCAGGGGGTTACCAGCCGAGAGTTTCCTTGAGGAAAGGAATGGTGAGCTTGCGCTGTGCCTGCAGCGAAGCCTGATCGAGGCGCTCCAGCAGGTCGAACAATGCGCTCATGCTGCGCGCGCCACGGGTAAGGATGAAATGGCCGACTTCGTCGGTGAGGTGCAGGCCACGGCGGGAAGCGCGCAGCTGCAAGGCACGCAGCTTGTCTTCGTCAGACAGACCACGCATCTGGAAAACCAACGCCAGGGTCAGGCGCGACTTCAGGTCCGGCAGCTTGATCGGCAGTTCGCGCGGCGATGCCGAGGCAGCCAGCAGCAGGCGCCGGCCGCTGTCACGCAGGCGGTTGAACAGGTGGAACATAGCCTCTTCCCAGTCGGCCTTGCCGGCGATCACATGCAGGTCGTCGATGCATACCAGTTCGTACTGGGCGAGGTAGTCAAGCAACTCTACGCCGCGGTCGAGCAACTGTGCCAGGGGAAGGTAGACAGCGGGTTCGCCGCGCTGCTGGAAGCGGTGGGTGGCAGCCTGCAGCAGGTGGCTACGGCCAACACCCTGCTTGCCCCACAGGTAGATAAGGCTCTCGGTCCAGCCGGCGTCGGCTTCGCATAGCCGCTCGACGTAGCCCAATGCCGCAGCATTGGCGCCCGGATAGTAGTTGATGAAGGTGGCGTCATCGCGCAGGCGCACACCCAGGGGCAACTGGATCGGTGGTTTCATGCTCGCGGGCGGTCGACAGGACCGCAGGGGGCCTTTGCTGAACAATGTGCAAAGTCTATACCTGCAACGCGGGGCGCACAATCACGGCAATCGATAGCACAAGTAAAATCAACAAGTTGCGCCAATGCGAGGCTGATGGTGTATGTCATTCGATCTCACAGGCGCCCCAAATCCAAGGATGAACGTGCCGGCCATCACAACTCCGGGTCAATGTCTCCGGCGTACATGTCCGATTCCTTGTACAGATCATGCACATGCCGCAACAGCACCATGATCACCGCCGCCACCGGCAGCGCCAGCAGCACCCCGGTAAAGCCGAACAGCTCACCGCCGGCAAGAATCGCAAAGATCACCGCCACCGGGTGCAGGCCGATGCGGTCGCCGACCAGCAGCGGCGTCAGCACCATGCCTTCCAGCGCCTGGCCGACCATGAACACGGCGACAATGCCCAGCATCGGGTAGAGGTCGCCGCCGAACTGGAACAGGCCGGCCACCAGCGCGGCTCCGATACCAATGATGAAGCCCATGTACGGCACAATGGCCGCCAGGCCGGCGAGCATGCCGATCAACAGCCCCAGCTCCAGCCCAACCAGCATCAGCCCGGCCGAATAGATGATGCCCAAGGCCACCATCACCATCAGCTGCCCCCGCACGAACGCACCCAGTACCTCATGGCATTCACCTGCCAGGCCCACTACCTGTGGCTCATGCTGGCGCGGCAGCAGGCCGCGCAGCTTGGCCATCATCACGTCCCAGTCCCGCAGCAGGTAAAACCCTACAACCGGAATCAGCACCATGTTGGCCAGCCAGGCAATCAGCGCCAGGCTCGAGGCCGTGGCCTGGGACAACACCACGCCGACAATGTCGGTGGTCTGGCCCATGTGTTCGCTGATGGCGGCCTTGATCTTGTCGAACTTCCAGAACCCGTCTGCCAGCCCCAACCGATGCTGCACCCACGGCAGCGCCACATGCTGCAGCCAGTCAAGCATCTGCGGTGCCAGCTCATAAAGCCGCACCAGCTGCTTGGCCAACATTGGAACCAGGACCAGCAACAGGGCCATGAGCAGCAGGGTAAAGAGGCCGAACACCACGACCACACCCCAGGTCCGCGACAACCCCCGACGCTCCAGCCAGTCAACCAGCGGGTCGGCCAGGTAGGCCAGGAGAATGCCGATCAAGAAAGGGGTAAGGATGTTGTGCAAACCATACAAAAGCACGGCAACCAGCAGCGCGGCACCCAGCCAGATCCAGCGGCGCATGTCAGACAATGTCAGTACTCCTTACCAACGAAAACGCAGGCCGTCGAACGGCTTGGGGACGGGCTGCTGCGGGGCGGTCGGCTCCTGGCCGGCAGCCGCCGGTGGCGTGGCTGGTGCTACTGGCGCCTGCTCTACCGGCACTTCCTGCAGCTTGGCCAGGCCCAGTTGAGCCCGTAGCTGCTCACGGTTGCCAGTCACCCCGTAGGTCAAGGTAGTGCCTTCGGCGAGTTGCAGGCGGGGGCCATAAGGCTCCAGTACGCGGGCCAGTTCGGCGTAGCGCTGCAGGTTCATACCCTGTACTTGCAGCTGCAACTGGCTGCTGGCGCCTGGTCGGGTGACGTAGCGCGGCGCCAGGCGGGTGCTTACCGCCAGCATTACCGCATCGGCCAGCGCAGCCTGGTCGGCGCCCTCGGCACTGCCTTGCTCACGCTGGTCACCCAGCCACAGCTGCCACTTGCCTTGCCACTTGCCATCGGCCTCCTGGGCATGTACCGCCAGCAAGGCATCGGCGCCATAGCGCTCGGCAGCCTGGCGCAGCGGCGCCGGGTCGCTTGCTTCGAGCTGCTTGGCATTGGCCACCAATTGTTCCTGAAGGTCGGCCAGCGGCAGGCGCAGCGGTAGCCCGCGGTGCTGAGCGGCGCGGCGCAAGGGCTGGGCACTGGCCTGGCCGTCACCGACCAGATTACTGCCTTCGGCGCTGTCGTACAGCCACCAGCCAAGGATCGACGGCCGGTTGCTGCCCCACAAGGCCAGGCCTGCCTTGCGCAGGGCCCGTTCGGTGCTGCCGGGGTCGAACTCGACCAGTACGGATTCAGGCGGGCCGGCTTCGCTGCCGACCTGATTGATGACTTGCTGCGGGTCTTTGCGCAGCTCGGCCAGCGCCGGGTTCTGCGCAGCCTTGGGGTCGCCGGTGAGGCGCAACACCAACGTGTCGAGCGCCTTGGCGGTCGCTGCAGTACGGGCTTCGGCGCCCTGCCCGCTGACGGGTTCGCGTACCTGATAAAGGCCCGAAACATTTTCAGCCATGACAGAGGCCGACATAAGGGCCAGGCAACCGGCTGCCACAATATTGAACAAACGCATGGAAGGTTCCTGTCCATTTACCGCAATGCCTATACCTTATACACGGGGGCGCAAGGTAACCAGTCGCGACGGGTGAAAGATTGGTTGCGGGAGATATGCGTGGGGTCTGACAGATGCCCGCGCCGAGAGGTTCAGCGCCCAACTATTTACCCATTTTCATGCCCTGCCCGTCGGCCTGAGGATGGCCGCTGCCCGGCAACCCTGATAAAATCGCGCGCCTTCACAGACCACTGACGTTTCAGGCAGCCGCTGCTTACCCGCCGGCCTTGGCCGTCATGGTCGTTTTTAAGAATCCCTCCCTCCTAAAGGCCTGGATCAATGAGCAAGCAACCCTCCCTGAGCTACAAGGACGCCGGTGTAGACATCGACGCCGGCGAAGCACTGGTCGAACGCATCAAGGGCGTGGCAAAACGCACCGCACGCCCTGAAGTCATGGGTGGCCTGGGCGGCTTCGGCGCCCTCTGCGAGATCCCGGCCGGCTACAAGCAGCCGGTGCTGGTCTCCGGCACCGACGGCGTCGGCACCAAGCTGCGCCTGGCACTGAACCTGAACAAGCACGACAGCATCGGCCAGGACCTGGTCGCCATGTGCGTCAATGACCTGGTCGTCTGCGGTGCCGAGCCGCTGTTCTTCCTCGACTACTACGCCACCGGCAAGCTCAATGTCGACGTGGCCGCCACTGTGGTCACTGGCATCGGCGCCGGTTGCGAACTGGCCGGCTGCTCGCTGGTCGGTGGTGAAACCGCCGAAATGCCTGGCATGTATGAAGGCGAAGACTACGACCTGGCCGGTTTCTGCGTCGGCGTGGTGGAAAAGGCCGAAATCATCGACGGCTCCAAGGTTGCCACCGGTGACGCGCTGATCGCCCTGCCGTCCTCGGGCCCGCACTCCAACGGCTACTCGCTGATCCGCAAGATCCTCGAAGTGTCCGGCACCGACATCGAGAACACGCAACTGGACGGCAAGCCGCTGACCGACCTGCTGATGGCGCCGACCCGCATCTACGTCAAGCCACTGCTGCAACTGATCAAGAACACCGGCGCCGTCAAGGCCATGGCCCACATCACCGGTGGCGGCCTGCTGGACAACATCCCGCGCGTCCTGCCGAAAAACGCTCAGGCCGTGGTTGACGTGGCCAGCTGGCAGCGCCCGGCGGTGTTCGATTTCCTGCAGGAAAAAGGCAACGTCGACGAGCACGAAATGCACCGTGTACTGAACTGCGGCGTGGGCATGGTCATCTGCGTGGCCCAGGACCAGGTCGAAGCCGCCCTGAACGAACTGCGCGCCGCTGGCGAGCAACCATGGGTGATCGGCCACATCGCCGAAGCCGCCGAAGGCGCTGCCCAGGTCGAGCTGCACAACCTCAAGGCACACTGATGCCGAGCAAGACCTGCAATGTAGTGGTACTGCTGTCGGGTTCCGGCAGCAACCTGCAAGCGCTGATCGACAGCAGCAAGGCCGCAGACAGCCCGGTGCGCATCCGTGCGGTGGTTTCCAACCGCGCCGATGCCTTCGGCCTGCAGCGCGCCGCAGCGGCCGGCATCGACAGCGCCGTGCTCGACCACACCCAGTTCGACGGCCGTGAAGCCTTCGATGCCGCGCTGATGGCGCGGATCGACGGCTTTGCCCCGGACCTGGTGGTGCTGGCCGGCTTCATGCGTATCCTCAGTGGCGACTTCGTGCGCCACTATCAGGGGCGCCTGCTCAACATTCACCCGTCGCTGCTGCCCAGATACAAAGGCTTGCATACCCACCGCCGAGCGCTGGAAGCGGGCGATGCCGAGCATGGCTGCAGCGTACACTTCGTGACTGAGGAACTCGATGGCGGCCCATTGGTCGTACAGGCTGTGGTACCGGTGGCGCCTGGCGACACCGTCGAAAGCCTGGCCCAGCGGGTACACCAACAGGAACACCTGATCTACCCACTGGCGGTGCGCTGGTTCGCAGAAGGTCGCTTGCGCCTTGGCGAACAAGGTGCATTACTGGATGGCCAGCCGCTGCCGGCCAGCGGTCACTTGATTCGATCCTAGGAGAATTTATGCGTCGCGCCCTGCTCTTGGCTCTCGCCGTGCTCGCCCTGCCCCTCCAGGCAGCTGATCTGAAGCCTTTCTCGGCCAGCTACACCGCCGACTGGAAGCAACTGCCCATGAGCGGCACCGCCGAGCGCAGCCTGGTCAAGAATGCCAACGGCACCTGGGACCTTAACTTCAAGGCCTCCATGATGATCGCCAGCCTGACCGAGCAAAGCACGCTGCGCCTGGATAACGACACCCTGCTGCCGCAGAAGTACCACTTCGAGCGCGGCGGCCTGGGCAAGGCCAAGAAGGTTGACCTGAACTTCGACTGGAACGCCAAGAAAGTCACCGGCAGCGACCGTGGCGACGCTATCACCCTGCCGCTGAACCGTGGTGTGCTGGACAAGTCCTCCTACCAGTTGGCCCTGCAGCATGACGTGGCCGCCGGCAAAAAAAGCATGACCTACCAGGTGGTCGACGGTGACGAGATCGACACCTACGACTTCCGCGTACTGGGTACCGAAAAGGTCACCACCAAGACCGGCCAGGTCGATGCAGTGAAGGTCGAGCGCGTGCGCGACCCAAGCCAGAGCAAGCGCATCACCGAACTGTGGTTCGCCAAGAACTGGGACTACCTGCTGGTGCAACTGCGCCAGGTAGAGACCGATGGCAAGGAGTACGTGATCGTGCTGCAGGATGGCACGGTCGATGGCAAGCCGGTGAAGGGTAACTGAGCCCGCGCTGCCAGCAGCACCCGAAGCCCCGCCCAGTGCGGGGCTTTTTTGTGCCTGCCTTGCGCAGCCTCCTGCAGGAGCGGTTCATGAAACTTGTTTCATGGCTGTTTTATTTACTTAGGCAGCTAACAAACTCTATAAAGAGGGTGTGCGACACACTGTCGCAGCCAACTGAAGAAGTGGAGTTTACCGATGACTGTCCAAGTAACCGAACGCGACGAATCGAAAATGTCCCACGAAGGCCAGGCCGCCGGCCTGCGGATCTGGGATGTGCACCAGCAAGGCCAACTGGTCGGCATGTTCCATAATGAACACGAAGCCCACCAGTACCGTGCAGAGCTGGAAAACCTGGAAAACCAGCGCACCACGCAATGATCAGTCTTCCAATGAAAAACCCCGCCAAGGCGGGGTTTTTCGTGCTTACCACATCAGATCATCAGGGATCTTGTAGGCCGCGTACGGATCGTCCTCGTCCGCTTCCTCGACATGGGTATTGAGCAGCAGGATACGGTTGGGGTCACGCTCCTGGATCTTCACTGCGGCCTCACGAGGAATGACCTCATAGCCGCCGGCATGGGCCACGACCGCCAGTGCGCCGTTACTCAACTTGGTCCGCATCAGGGCGTTGACGGCAATCCGCTTGACCTTCTTGTCGTCGACGAAGTTGTAATAATCTTCGGTGTTCAGCTTGGGCAGGCGAGTGGCTTCGATCAACTGCTTGATCTGCGCGGCACGGGCCTTCTGCTCGGCCTTCTCCTGTTGCTGACGGTTCAGCTCCTGGTCGCGCTTGACCTTTTCAGCCATGGCTTCCTTGGCAATGCGCTGCTGGCTGTCGTCGACTTCGACCTGGCCTTTGTGCTCCATGCGCTTTTGTTTCTTTTCAGCTTTGTTGGTCTGCGAGACCTGTTTCTGGTTGACCAGACCGGCTTTGAGCAATTGGTCGCGAAGGGAAAGGCTCATGAATGTTCACTCACTTATGCAACAGCTCAGCCGCAGCTGGGCAGGTTCTTTTCCTGACGCTTGGCTTCACCCCAAAGGGCGTCCAGCTCGTCAAGGTTACAATCTTCAATGGGACGACCGCTGTCGCGCAATGCCTGCTCGATGAACCGGAAACGTCGTTCGAACTTGCGGTTGGCGCGGCGCAGCGCATGCTCTGGGTCCTGCTTGAGGTGGCGGGCCAGGTTGACCGCAGCAAACAGCAAGTCGCCGACTTCATCTTCCAGCGCATCGGCATCGCCGTCGGCCATGGCCTGCAGCACTTCATCCAGCTCTTCGCGGACCTTGTCCAGCACCGGCAACGCCGCCGGCCAGTCGAAACCGACCGTGGCCGCACGTTTTTGCAGTTTGGCTGCCCGCGACAGCGCCGGCAAGGTTGCCGGCACGTCATCAAGCAGCGACAGCTGTTCGGGCTGGCTCTTCTCCGCGCGCTCTTCGGCCTTGATTTCTTCCCAGCGCGACTTGACCTGGGCTTCGCTCAGGCTGGGCGTGTCCACCGGCGCGTACAGCTCGCCCGTGGGGAAAACATGCGGGTGGCGGCGGATGAGCTTGCGGGTGATGCTGTCGACCACGCCATCGAACTCGAAACGCCCTTCTTCGCGGGCCAGCTGGCTGTAGTAGATCACCTGGAACAGCAAGTCGCCCAGCTCGCCTTGCAAGTGCTCGAAGTCGCCGCGCTCAATGGTGTCAGCGACCTCGTAGGCCTCTTCGATGGTGTGCGGGACAATGCTGGCGTAGTTCTGCTTCAAGTCCCACGGGCAGCCGTACTGCGGGTCGCGCAGGCGGGCCATGAGGTGCAGCAGGTCTTCGAGGGTGTAGGTCATTCAATCAAGTCCTTCGGTGGAGCCTGCTCCGCGGGTGAACCCGCGAAGCAGGCGCCGCGGTCTCAAGGGGTACGATTACGCCGCGTCTCGATGATGTTCGGCAACTGCGAGATACGCCCCAGCAGGCGCCCCAGCGCGTCCAGGCCTGGAATCTCGATGGTCAGCGACATCAGCGCGGTGTTGTCTTCCTTGTTCGAGCGGGTATTCACCGCCAGCACGTTGATCTTCTCGTTCAGCAACACTTGCGACACGTCGCGCAGCAGCCCCGGGCGATCGTAGGCGCGGATGACGATGTCGACCGGGTAGGTCTGCACCGGGATCGGCCCCCAGCTCACCTGGATCATCCGCTCCGGCTCCTTGCCCGCCAGCTGCAGCACCGAGGCACAGTCCTGGCGGTGGATGCTCACGCCACGACCCTGGGTGATGTAACCGACAATCGCATCGCCCGGCAGCGGCTGGCAGCAGCCGGCCATCTGCGTCAGCAGGTTGCCGACACCCTGGATCTGGATGTCGCCACGCTTGCCGGTACGCGGGCCGCTAGGCTTGCGCGGCACCAGCTCGATCTGCTCGATGCGCTCGGGCTCCAGCAACTGCTGAGCGGCGTTGACCAGATGCGCCAGGCGCAGGTCGCCAGCACCGAGCGAGGCGAACATGTCCTCGGCGGTTTTTACGTTGGTCTTTTCGGCCAGGCGCTCGAAGTCCACCTGTGGCAAGCCCAGGCGGCTGAGCTCGCGCTCGAGCAAGGTCTTGCCGGCGGCGACGTTCTGGTCGCGCGCCTGCAGCTTGAACCAGTGGACGATCTTGGCCCGCGCCCGCGAGGTGGTGACGTAACCCAGGTTGGAGTTCAACCAGTCACGGCTGGGGTTGCCGTGCTTGCTGGTAATGATCTCGACCTGCTCGCCGGTCTGCAGGCTGTAGTTCAGCGGCACGATACGGCCGTTGATCTTCGCACCGCGGCAGTTATGGCCGATTTCGGTGTGCACGCGGTAGGCGAAGTCCAGCGGCGTGGCGCCCTTGGGCAAGTCGATGGCATGACCGTCCGGGGTGAACACATAGACCCGGTCCGGCTCGATATCGACCCGCAGCTGCTCGGCCAGGCCACCAATGTCGCCCAACTCTTCGTGCCACTCCAGCACCTGGCGCAGCCAGGAGATCTTTTCTTCATAGTGGTTGGAGCTGGGCTTGACGTCGGTGCCCTTGTAGCGCCAGTGCGCACACACGCCAAGCTCGGCTTCCTCGTGCATGCCGTGGGTGCGGATCTGCACTTCCAGCACCTTGCCCTCGGGGCCGATCACAGCAGTGTGCAGCGAGCGGTAGCCGTTCTCCTTGGGGTTGGCGATGTAGTCGTCGAACTCCTTGGGGATGTGCCGCCACAGGGTGTGGACGATACCCAACGCGGTGTAGCAGTCGCGGATTTCCGGCACCAGTACGCGCACTGCGCGCACATCGTAGATCTGGCTGAACTCCAGGCCTTTGCGCTGCATCTTGCGCCAGATCGAATAGATGTGTTTTGCCCGGCCGCTGATGTCGGCCTTCACGCCGGTAGCCAGCAGCTCGTTCTGCAACTGGTTCATCACGTCGCTGATAAAGCGCTCGCGGTCCAGCCGGCGCTCGTGCAGCAGTTTGGCGATCTGCTTGTACTGGTCGGGCTCCAGGTAGCGGAAAGACAGGTCTTCCAGCTCCCACTTGATGTGGCCGATACCCAGGCGATGCGCCAGCGGCGCATAGATGTCGAACACCTCGCGCGCGACACGCAGGCGTTTTTCGTCGTCGGCAGACTTGACCGCACGGATCGCGCAGGTACGTTCGGCCAGCTTGATCAGCGCCACGCGCACGTCGTCGACCATGGCCACGAGCATCTTGCGCAGGTTCTCGACCTGCGCCTGCGAGCCCAACACCAGCGACTGCCGCGGGCTGAGGCTGGCACTGATGGCGGCCATGCGCAGCACGCCGTCGATCAGCTTGGACACCACCGGGCCAAAGCGCTGGCTGACTTCGGCCAGGGTCACCTTGCCCTCGCGCACCGAGCGATAGATGACCGCCGCCACCAGCGAGTCCTGGTCGAGCTTGAGGTCGGCGAGAATTTCGGCGATCTCCAGCCCGGCCTGGAAACTGGACGTACCGTCCGCCCAGGAATGCTTGGCCGGGTTGCCCTTTTTCTCTACTTCATGGGCAAACTCGCAGGCCTCTTTCAGCGCTGCGCGATCCAGTGCCGAATCGACGCTTACCACATGGTCCAGCCATGCATCGAGATTGATACTGCCGTCGGTATTGACCGGCTGGTGCACTCTCACCTGTACCATCTTTGTTTTACCTTTCCATACAGCGCACCACGCGGGTGCACTGGCGATCACCGTGCGACTGCCCTTCCGTGGCAGCCGCACCAAGGGGCCAGTCAGCTAGCCCGCTTCGAATAACGCCATGGCCTCGACATGCGCCGTTTGAGGAAACATGTCGAGAATCCCGGCCCTTTTTAACCGGTACCCCTGGCCGACCAACACCTGGGCGTCTCGCGCCAGCGTGGCCGGGTTGCACGATACATAGACCAGCCTGCTGGCCTTGAGGCGGGCGATGCCTTGCACCACCTCGTAAGCACCGTCGCGCGGTGGATCCAAGAGTACCGCAGAAAAGCCCTCGGCGGCCCATCCGGTGCCTGCCAAAGGCTGCGATAAATCGGCCTGAAAAAACCGTGCGTTATGCACATTGTTGTTTCGGGCATTGGCCGCGGCGCGGTCGACCATGGCCTGCACGCCTTCTACTGCCACCACCTCACGCGCCTGGCGGGCCAGCGGCAGCGCGAAGTTGCCCAGGCCGCAGAACAGGTCGAGCACCCGCTCATCGGCCTGCGGCGCAAGCCAGGCCAGCGCCTGCTCGATCATTGCCGTGTTGACCTGGGCATTGACCTGCACGAAGTCGCCTGGGCGCCAGGCCAGTTCCAGTTGCCACGGCGCCAGGACAAAGCCCAGTTGCGCAGCCGGTTCCACGGGTTCCGGCTCACCTTCACCTTGTAGCCACAGCTGGGCATTGGCCTGCTCGCAAAACGCCTGCAGCCTGGCCAGGTCTTCTGCCGGCAGCGGCGCTACATGGCGCACCAGCAGCGCTTCAGCCGTTCCGCTGAAGAGTTCCACATGGCCCAGCGCCTGCGGTTTGCTCAACGAGCGCAGCACGGTCGGCAAGTGACGCAGAATCGACTGCAAGGGCTGTACCAGCACCGCGCAATCGTCGATGGCGATGATGTCCTGGCTGGCTTCGGCGCGGAAGCCCACCTCCAGCTGACGTGTCTTGACGTCCCAGCGCACGGCCACACGTGCGCGGCGCCGGTAGCCGAATTCGGGCCCGCTCAGCGGGGCGGCCCACTCTTCAGGCTGCACGCCGGCCACCCGCTGCAACTGCTCGGCGAGGGTGCGCTGCTTGAGCGCCAGTTGCGACGCGTGCGGCAGGTGCTGCAGGTTGCAGCCACCGCAGCGGTCGTAATGCCGGCACGGTGCTTCCCTGCGCTCCGGGCTGGCCTGCAGCAAGCGCTCCAGCCGGGCTTCTACCACTTTGCCACGGGCGTTGAGCACCCGTGCCTCCACGGCCTCACCGGCCAGGGCGCCACTGACGAACCAGGTACGCCCTTCGAGGAACGCGATACCCCGGCCGTCACCAGCCAGGCGCTCGATATCCAGGCGCTGCTTCTTGCCCACCGGGACCTGGGGGCTGCGGTTACCGCCGGCCGGCTGGAAGCGCAGGCCGCTGTTGGGTTTTTTCTTGGACATTTAGCTCGGATCGAACAGGCCGGTGGACAGGTAACGGTCGCCGCGGTCGCAGATGATCGCAACCATCACGGCATTTTCCACCTCGCGGGACAGGCGCAGCATGGCAGCGACCGCACCACCGGAAGACACGCCACAGAAAATGCCCTCTTCACGGGCAAGGCGACGGGTGGTGTCTTCGGCTTCCTGCTGCGACATGTCGACCACGCGGTCGACGCGGGTGGCGTCGAAGATTTTCGGCAGGTACTCCTCGGGCCAGCGGCGGATGCCCGGAATGGCGGAGCCTTCCATCGGTTGCAGGCCAATGATCTGCACCGCCGGGTTCTGTTCCTTGAGGTACTGCGAGCAGCCCATGATGGTACCGGTGGTGCCCATCGAGCTGACGAAATGGGTGATGCTGCCCTGGGTCTGCTGCCAGATCTCCGGGCCAGTGCTGTTGTAATGGGCGATTGGGTTGTCGCCGTTGGCGAACTGGTCAAGCACCAGGCCACGGCCTTCGGCTTGCAGCTTCTCGGCAAGGTCCCGGGCGCCTTCCATGCCCTCTTCCTTGGTGACCAGGATCAACTCGGCACCGTAGGCGGTCATGGCAGCCTTGCGCTCGGCGGTGGAGTTGTCGGGCATGATCAGGATCATCTTGTAACCCTTGATTGCCGCCGCCATGGCCAAGGCGATACCGGTGTTGCCGGAGGTGGCCTCGATCAGCGTGTCGCCGGGCTTGATCTGGCCACGAAGCTCGGCGCGAGTGATCATGGACAGTGCCGGGCGGTCCTTCACCGAGCCGGCAGGATTGTTACCTTCCAGCTTTAGCAGGAGGGTATTGCTGGTTTCGCCAGCGATGCGCTGCAGGCGAACCAGAGGCGTATTGCCGACGCAATCGGCGATGGTTGGGTACTGCAAGGTCATGGCGTATTTCACAATCCGGACGGCAGGGGCGCCTATCATACCGGCAAACCCTTCCCGGCCATATCACGCAATCTGTGGTGGATATAGCTACAAGCTATATCGCTGATTTGATCCACACCCTTCGCAGGCACCACCGCTCCCGCAGGGATCGCGTTGCCCTCAAGATAAATGCTGTACCTGTGGAAGCGGGCGTGCCCGCGAAGGGGCCGGCACATGTATCGGCAACCTCATCCACAACCGCAGCCCATGCTTGCCATTCTGCGCCCACAAGGTCCCACCCTGGCGCTGAATGGCACTGCGGGCGATGCTCAGCCCCAGGCCAAAACCACCATCCCCGGGCCGCGAACCGTCCAGCCGCGAGAACGGCGCGAAGATCCGTTCCAGGTCGTCTTCCGCTACCCCGCCGCCCTCATCCTCCACCCACAGCCACCAGTAACTAGCCTCACGCTGCCCACCTAACCGCACAACCCCTTCGGCCGGCGAGTGACGGATGGCATTGCGCAATATGTTTTCCAGCGCCTGAGCCAAGTGGTTGAGGTTGCCCTGCACCCAGCAATCAGCCGGTACTTCGCAACGCAACCGCGCAGGCGACCAGCCACTTTCATAGCAGGCATTCTCGGCCAGCAATTCCCACAGGGCGTGGACCTCGATCGGCTCCAGGTTCATCGGCGCGCGCTCGGCATCCTGCCAGGCCAACTGCAGGGTGTCCTCGACCAACTGCTGCATGCAGTCCACCTCGCGGGTAAGGCGCTCGCGCAGGCGTTGCAGGTCGGTCTCTCCGTCGCCTGCCACCCGCAAGCGGCTCAGCGGGGTACGCATTTCGTGGGACAGGTCGCGCAGCAACTGCTGCTGCATGGCGACCGTGCCCTGCAAGCGTTCGGCCATTTGGTCGAACGCCCGCGCCAGCTCACCCAATTCGTCATGCCGGGCGATGGTGCGCGAGTCCAGGCGTGCCGACAGCTGGTCGGCGCGCCAGGCATTGGCCTGCTCACGCAGTTGGTTCAGCGGAACGATCAACATGCGGTACAGGCCCACGCAGAGCAGCAAGGTGAACAGGCCTGGGATGATGCCGTTGGTGACCATACGCCACAGCAAGCGATACTGGCCCGGATTGAAACGCTCCGGCAGTTCGATCACCAGCATGCCCTGCTCCGGCGCCCCCGGAAATGGAATGCGCACCCATGGCTGATGGACACTGCGCCGACTCATCGGCCAGTCGACACCGCGCAGGCGAGTCAGCCGCTGCATGATCTGCGGGTTGAGGGTGGCACTATCGAGCGGTCGCAGGTTCATATCGAGCACGCCCACCCAGCCGCGTTCGCGCTGGTGCATCACCGCCACCCACTGGTCCAGCCCTGCCCGCCCGCCACTGCGCCAGGCCTGCTCGGCCTCGCTGGCATAGCCACGCAAGGCTTGCCGTGCCGGTTCGGAGAGAAAGGCGTTCTGGGTTTCCATGTGGCGGCCCCAGGTGTAGCTGAGGCCGATCATCAGCAGGCAAAAACCCACCAGCAGGATGGCCAGCTTCCAGAACAGCGAATGGCGATTGAGCATGCCTATTCCGCCTCGCTGGCACTGAGCACGTAGCCCTTACCCCATACGGTGCGGATCTGCCGATCGTGATAGCCGATGCCCTTGAGCTTGCGGCGTATCTGGCTGACGTGCATGTCCAGGCTACGGTCATGGCGCGAATAGCCGCGCTGCAAAACCTGCTGGTAAAGGAACGGCTTGCTCAACACGTCGTCAAGGTTGCGGTTGAGGATGTCGAGCAGGCGGAATTCGCTGGGCGTCAAACCGGCCAGGTGGCCATTGAGGCGCACGTCGCACACCCCCTCATCGAATTGCAGCTCGCCGTAGCCGGCTTGCTCCAGCGGCGCTTGATGACGACGCTCAAGCGCCACGCGGCGCAGGATCGCTTCGATGCGCACCTGCAGCTCGGCCATGCTGAACGGCTTGGGCAGGTAATCGTCGGCGCCACGCTGGAAACCGCTGATGCGGTCGGCCTCCGCCCCCAGTGCCGACATCAGGATCACTGGCGTGGCGCTGCGCTGGCGCAGTTGCGCCAAAGCGTCCAGGCCATTGAGCCCGGGCAGCAGGATGTCCATGAGCACCACATCGAACACCTGGCGCCCAGCCGTTTCCAGCCCTTCCAGCCCACTGCGGCACCAGGTTACGCGGAAGCCACCGCGCTGGAGCTCTTCGTGCAGGTACGCACCCAGCACCGGATCATCCTCGATGGCGAGGATATTGGAGTTGTAAATAGCTACAGGATTCATTGGCAACTGCCATGCATTCTCAATTACGTGATTATTGAGCATCCCGAGCCCGCCAGGCAACCGCCCTGCGACCAATGCCATGGCATCGAAATAAAACACCTACTAAAGAGGTGCAATGGTGCGGCAGGCGGAGTAACTTCCCGGCTTGGCCGTCAGCACTTGACGGTATCCAGGCACATCACAGGAGGCGAATGTGCTCGATCGCTTGGGAATCCGCAGCCGGGTCCTGCTACTGGCGCTGCTGCCGGCCGGCCTGATGGCGCTGGTGCTGGGCAGCTACTTCACCTGGCTACAACAGAATGACCTGCGCACACAGTTGCTGCAGCGCGGCAAAATGATCGCCGAACAGCTGGCGCCGTTGGCCGCGCCCGCCATGGCCCGGCTGGCGCCAGCGCAACTGGAGCGGATCGCCGCGCAAACCCTGGAACAGTCGGACGTACGCGCGGTGGCTTTCCTCGCCCCGGATCGCACGCGCCTGGCCCATGCCGGCCCGAGCATGCTCAACCAGCCGCCCAGCGGCGGCACCGGCACCCAGCTGCTGCAACGCAGCGGCAATGACGCCACCCGGTACCTGATGCCAGTGTTCGGCCACCACCGCGACCTGGCCACCGATGCCGTGCCGGCCGAAGCCGAGCGCCTGCTGGGCTGGGTCGAGATCGAGCTGTCGCACGATGGCACGCTGCTGCGCGGCTACCGCAACCTGTTCACCAGCCTGTTGCTGATCCTCGCCTGCCTGGTGCTCAGCGGCCTGCTGGCGCTGCGCATGAGCCGCACCATCAATGATCCCATCGAACGCATCAAGCATGCAGTCAATCAGCTCAAGGACGGCCACCTCGAAGAACGCCTGCCGACCATGGGCAGCCATGAGCTGGACGAACTGGCGCGCGGCATCAACCGCATGGCCGAGACCCTGCAAAACGCCCATGAAGAGCTGCAGCACAGCATCGACCAGGCCACCGAGGACGTACGCCAGAATCTGGAAACCATCGAAATCCAGAACATCGAGCTGGACATGGCGCGCAAGGAGGCGCTGGAAGCCAGCCGCATCAAGTCCGAATTCCTGGCCAATATGAGCCACGAGATCCGCACACCGCTCAATGGCATCCTCGGCTTTACCCACCTGCTGCAGAAAAGCGAGATGACGCCGCGCCAGCTGGACTACCTGAGCACCATCGAGAAGTCTGCCGACAACCTGCTCGGCATCATCAACGAGATCCTCGACTTCTCCAAGATCGAGGCCGGCAAGCTGGTGCTCGACAGCATTCCGTTCAACCTGCGCGACCTGATCCAGGACACCCTCACCATCCTCGCCCCGGCCGCACACGCCAAGCAGCTGGAGTTGCTCAGCCTGATCTACCGCGACACCCCGTCGTCGCTGATCGGCGACCCGTTGCGGCTCAAGCAGATCCTGACCAACCTGGTCAGCAATGCCATCAAGTTCACCCGCGAAGGCACCATCGTCGTACGCGCCATGCTCGACGACGAGCACGAGGACTTCGCCCAACTGCGCATCAGCGTGCAGGACACCGGCATCGGCCTGTCACCGCAGGATGTGCGCACGCTGTTCCAGGCCTTCAGCCAGGCCGACAACTCGCTGGCCCGCCAGCCTGGCGGCACCGGCCTGGGGCTGGTGATTTCCAAGCGCCTGATCGAGCAGATGGGCGGCGAGATCGGCGTCGACAGCACACCGGGCGAAGGTTCGCAGTTCTGGATCAGCCTCAACCTGCCCAAAGCCCACGACGATATCGAAGAGCTGCCGTTGCAACCCTTGCTGGGCCGCCGCGCCGCGATCGTGGACAGCCACGAACTGGCACGCCAGGCGCTGGAACACCAACTGGAAGACTGCGGCCTCAGCGTCAGCCTGTTCACCTCCTATGAACAGTTGCTGCAAGCCGTGCAAGCCGCCAGCCAAGCCGGCCAGCCATTCGAGTTCGCCGTGCTCGGGGCCAACCTGGGCAATCTGTCACCCGAGCAACTGGGCCACTACCACCAGCAGCTCGAGCGTTACCACTGCCAGTGCGTGGTGCTGTGCCCTACCACCGAACAGGCGCTTTACCATCCTTATCTGCCCAACGGGCATGGCCAGTTGCTCTCCAAGCCTACCTGCACCCGCAAGCTGCGCCGGCTGCTGCTGGAACTGCTGCAACCGCGTCGGCCGCAAGGCGAAGTGAACAAGGTCAACGGCCAGCGCCAACCGAAGGTCCTGTGCGTCGACGACAACGCCGCGAACCTGCTGCTGGTGCAGACCCTGCTTGAAGACCTGGGTGCCGAGGTGCTGGCGGTCGACAACGGCTATGCGGCAGTGAAGGCCGTGCAGGACGAGCCGTTCGACCTGGTGCTGATGGACGTGCAGATGCCGGGCATGGACGGCCGCGCCTGCACCGAGCAGATCCGCCTGTGGGAAAACACCCAGAGCGGCAACCCGCTGCCGATCGTTGCCCTCACCGCCCATGCCATGGCCAACGAGAAACGCGCGCTGCTGCACGGCGGGATGGACGACTACCTGACCAAGCCGATCAGCGAGCGCCAACTGGCCCAGGTGGTGTTGAAATGGACCGGCCTGAGCCTGGGCATGCCCCAGCAGGGGCAGGCCGAGCAACCACCCAACAGCGATGAGCTGAAGGTGCTCGACCACGAAGAAGGCCTGCGCCTGGCCGCTGGCAAGGCCGACCTGGCAGCCGACATGCTGAGCATGCTGCTGGCCTCGCTGGACGCCGACCGCGAAGCCATACGCGCCGCCCGTGAGGCCGAGGACCACAACGGCCTGATCGAGCAGGTGCACCGCCTCAACGGGGCCTCGCGCTATTGCGGCGTGCCGCAATTACGCGCGGCGTGCCAGCGGAGTGAAACCCTGCTCAAGCAGGAGAGTCCGCAGGCGCAGCAGGCGCTGGATGAACTGGACGCGGCGATCAACCGCCTGGCTGCCCAGGCACGCCTAAGCGCCTGAGTGGGCTCGTGAGATCGGGCGGCGCCCGATCTCACGGGCAGCGGCCAACAGAAGACATGCACCACAAAGGAAACCATCACCATGCGCGCCCTGTTGTTCAGCAGCCAGCACTACGACCAGGAAAGCTTCAGCGAGGCCGCCAGGGGCAGCAGGCTGGACCTGCATTTCCAGCCCGCCCGGCTTACCCTCGACACCGCCGCCCTGGCCGATGGTTACGAGGTCGTCTGCGCCTTCATCAATGACGAGCTCGACGCTCAGGTACTGCAACGCCTGGCCACCGGGGGCACGCGCCTGATCGCCCTGCGTTCGGCCGGCTACAACCACGTCGACCTGGCCGCTGCCAAGCGCCTGGGCCTGGCCGTGGTGCGCGTACCGGCCTATTCGCCACACGCCGTGGCCGAGCACGCCGTAGCGCTTATCCTGGCCCTGAACCGGCGACTGCACCGGGCCTACAACCGCACCCGCGAAGGCGATTTCACCCTGCACGGGCTAACCGGCTTCGACCTGCACGGCAAAACCGTCGGGGTGGTCGGCACCGGCCAGATCGGCTTGGCCTTCGCCCGCATCATGGCTGGCTTCGGCTGCCAGCTGCTGGCCTACGACCCCTACCCCAACCCAGAGCTGCTGGCCCTCGGCGCGCGCTATCTGCCACTGCCCGAGCTGCTGCGCGAAGCCCGCATCATCAGCCTGCACTGCCCGCTTGACGAGCACAGCCGGCACCTGATCAACGCGCAAAGCCTGGCCCAGCTGCAGCCCGGCGCCATGCTGATCAATACCGGCCGCGGCGCGCTGGTCGACACGCCAGCGCTGATCGACGCGCTAAAAAGCGGCCAGCTCGGCTACCTGGGCCTGGACGTCTACGAAGAAGAAGCCCAGCTGTTCTTCGAAGACCGCTCCGACCTGCCCCTGCAGGACGATGTGCTGGCCCGCCTGCTGACCTTCCCCAACGTGATCATCACCGCACACCAGGCCTTCCTTACCCGCGAGGCGCTGGATGCCATTGCCGCGACCACCCTGGAAAACATCAACCGCTGGGCGGCAGGGAATCCCCAGAATCTGGTGATGGGTTAGTGCTAGGATACGCGGCATTTCTGGAGGACCCATGGTCGAGCACGATTTTCGCTACACCCTTTTCAACCCGCAACACACCCTGATCGAGTGCCGCGCGCTGGTGCCGGGCCGTTACCAGGTCACTGGCAACGGCGGCTCGATGCATAAAGGCGACACCCTGCTGGTCACCCTCAAGGGCAGCAAAGACCTGTCCATGCGACTGACCGTGGAAAGCGTGCGCCACCTGATCAACCCGCGCGGCCAATGGGTCGCCGTGGCCAGCGGCCCGGTGTTCAACGAGCTGGAAATCCTCACCTGGCAGGTCGAATGCGACAGCTGCGACGCCGTGCTGGACTTCGAGTTCGCGGTGGACGCCAAGCTCGGCAAGCAAGCCCGCCAGCCTGCGGCCAGCGCGCGTATCGCCGAGCTGGGCTGGGCCAGCCGTGGCGAAAAACACCTGTGCCCGCGTTGCCAGGAGAGCGCCGAGTGAAAAATCTGCTGACCGGCGCGCTGATTGCCACCGGCCTGCTCGGTTGTGCCGCCGAACCTTCCAGGCTGCAGCAGGAACGCAGCTATGTGCTGGAGTGGATTGGCGAACGCCCGCTGATCGACTACAGCCACCTGACCCTGACCCTGGCCAGCGACGGCCGCGCCTATGGTAACGGTGGCTGCAACCACTGGTTTGCACCCTACACGCTGGAGGGCGAACACCTTAGCTTCGGCAAGGTGGGCAAAACCCGCAAGCTGTGTGCACCGGCGTTGATGGAGCAAGAAAAACGCTTCTTGCAGGCGCTGGAAACGGTACAGCGCTGGGATGTGTCGGCAGTGGAGCAAATACGCTTCTGGCCGGCCGAAGGCAAGCCGCTGCGATTCTGGCCTGAGGAAGGCTGAGGATTGCCGGGGCCGCTTTGCGGCCCCGAATGCATCAAGCGCCTTTCAGGGCCTTGATCTTGGCCTGCAACCCTTCCAGGGTCTGCTCGCCCATCAACTGCTCACGCACCTTGCCCTTGTCGTCGATGATGTAAGTCACCGGCAACGCCTCGCTACGCGGCAGGTCATAGCGCTCGGCCGGGTCCTGGGCCAGCACGGTGAAACCGATACCCAGGGTTTCGGCAGCCTGCTTCAGGTCCTGCCCCTGCAGGCCATCGAAGTTCACCCCCACCACCTTGATGCCGTCAGCCGCCCACTGCTTGGCCGCTGCGTTCAGTTCCGGGATTTCGGTACGGCACGGCCCGCACCATTCGGCCCAGTAATTGAGCACCAGCCAGTGCCCTTCGATCTGTTCGGCCTCAACCGTATTACCGTGTTGGTCCACGCCATAATCGGCACCGCAACCACCGAGCAACAGGCTCGCGGTGATGGCCAGTACTGCTGCCAGACGCCTTGCCATGGGTCAATCCTTCTCGAGTTTTAAAGCAAATTGGTCAGTCGCTGCGGTTAGAATAGCCGCCACACCCTGCTGGATGCGACCCGACATGACCGACCTCACGCTCTATCATAACCCGCGCTGCTCGAAATCCCGCGGCGCGCTGGAACTGCTCGAAGCCCGCGGCCTGACCCCGGCCATCGTACGCTACCTGGAAACCCCACCCGACGCCGCTACCCTCAAAGCCCTGCTCGGCAAGCTGGGCATTGCCCCGCGCCAACTGCTGCGTACTGGCGAAGACGAGTACAAGGCTCTGGGCTTGGCCAGCCCGGCATTGACCGACGCGCAGCTGATCGAAGCCATGGTCCAGCACCCCAAGCTGATCGAGCGGCCGATCCTGGTAGCCGGTGATAAAGCCGTGGTCGGCCGCCCGCCGGAAAAAGTGCTGGAGATCCTGCCGTGAGCCAACCTTACATTCTGGTTCTGTACTACAGCCGCCACGGTTCGACCAGCGAAATGGCCCGGCACATCGCCCGCGGCATCGAGCTGGCGGGCATGGAAGCGCGCCTGCGCACGGTGCCGGCGATTTCCACCGAATGTGAAGCAGTGGCCCCGGACATTCCAGCCAGTGGCGCGCTGTACGCGACCCTCGACGACCTGCGCCACTGCGCCGGCCTGGTGCTGGGCAGCCCGACCCGCTTCGGCAACATGGCGGCGCCGCTCAAGTACTTCCTCGATGGCACCAGCAGCCTGTGGCTGGGCGGTGAACTGGTCGGCAAGCCGGCTGGGGTGTTCACCTCCACCGCCAGCCTGCACGGCGGCCAGGAAACCACCCTGCTGTCGATGATGCTGCCGCTGATGCACCACGGCATGCTGGTGATGGGCTTGCCCTACAGCGAGTCGGCACTGCTGGAAACCCGCGGCGGCGGCACCCCATACGGCGCCAGCCACCACGCCGGTGCCGACGGCAAGCGTGAACTCGACCCACATGAAATCGCCCTGTGCCGCGCCCTCGGCCAACGCCTGGCGACCACGGCCAAGGCCCTGGAGGCGGCGCGTGGCTAAGAAGCCCAAGGTGTTGCCGCCGCTGGATTGGCTGGCACCGCGCCTGCGCCTGACGCGGGCGCTGAGCCTGGCGTTCTTCGTGGGGCTGATCACCCTACTGGTGGTGAACAACCTGTGGTTCGCCAACCTGCATGGGGCGCGGGTCGAGGTGATCCTGGCGATCGAGCTGCTGCCACTGGTGTTGCTGCTGCCGGGCATGCTGCTGGGCAGCGCCCGGGCGCATGCCTGGACCTGCTTCGTGGTGAATATCTATTTCATCAAGGGCGTGCTGGCAGCGTTCGACCCGGCGCGGGCAGTGTTTGGCTGGATCGAGGTGGCGATCAGCCTGGGGCTGTTCATTGCCGGGCTGCTGTATGTCCGCTGGAAGTTCCAGCATGAACGGCGCATGGCGGGCGAAGGGCATTAGGAGTGGGGGCTGCGGTGCAGCCCCGCCGACCTCAATGGTTGACGGTATGCGCCAGCATCACCGACAACTGGCACAGCGGCCGCCCGCTTTCGGCATGCCACTGGTTGAACGCCTGCTGCACCAGGGCCAGGTCGCGCTGGCTGGTCGGCTGTTTGTCGATCACCTTCTGCGCAATCAACGCCGCTGCCATGTCATCGGTCGGGATGAACGTGTCTTTGCCGACCATGCGCAAGAACCGTGGCGCCGACAACCCGCCCAACTGGTTGCCATGCTTGGCCAGGTACTTCCACAAGCCGACAATGTCGGTCACTGGCCAGTCGGCGATGAAGGCCCCAAAACTGCCCTGTGCCTTGGCGATATCCAGCACCATTTGCGCATTGCGCGGCACGCTCTTGAGCTTGCCCAGGTGGCGGATAATGCGCTCATCCTGCATCAACCGCTCCAGATGCTCGGCGCCCATCAACACCACTTTCTCCGGATCGAAGCCGAAGAACACCTGCTCGAACGCCGGCCACTTGGCGTCCACCAGGCTGTGCTTGAGGCCCGCGCGGAACACACGCAGGGCCAGCGTCGACAGGTAGCGATCGTCGCTGATGGCGCGCAATTGCGCTGGCGTACGTGGCTGCGGCAGAAAGGCCTCAAGGGCCTGGGCCGAGCCAAAGCGGTTCAGGCAGTACTCATGCAGCCACTGGTAATCACGCATGGGTTCAGATGTTCACCACGTCGAGGAAGCGCGGGGTGGCGTTCTCGTCGATCTTCAGGCTGGTGAAGTCGAACAGGTTGCGGTCGGCCAGCTGTGAGGGCGCCACATTCTGCATGGCACGGAAAATACTCTCGGTACGGCCTGGGTGCTTGCGCTCCCACTCCACCAGCATGTCCTTGACCACCTGGCGCTGCAGGTTTTCCTGCGAACCACACAGGTTGCACGGGATGATCGGGAATTCCTTCATGTCCGAGTAGGCCTGGATGTCCTTCTCGCTGCAGTAGGCCAGCGGGCGGATCACCACGTTGCGGCCATCGTCGGCGCGCAGTTTCGGCGGCATACCCTTGAGTGCACCGTTGAAGAACATGTTGAGGAAGAAGGTTTCGACGATGTCGTCGCGGTGGTGCCCCAACGCCATCTTGGTCGCGCCGATTTCGTCAGCGAAGGTGTACAGGGTGCCACGGCGCAGGCGCGAGCACAGCGAACAGGTGGTCTTGCCCTCGGGTACCAGCTCCTTGACCACCGAGTAAGTGTCCTTCTCGACGATGTGGTACTCGACGCCCAGTTCCTTCAGGTACGCCGGCAGCACGTGCTCAGGGAAGCCCGGCTGCTTCTGATCCATGTTCACCGCGACGATCTCGAACTTGATCGGTGCAACCTTCTGCAGGTGCAACAGAACGTCGAGCATGGTGTAGCTGTCCTTGCCGCCGGACAGGCAGACCATGACCTTGTCGCCATCCTCGATCATGTTGTAGTCGGTGATGGCTTCGCCAGCGAGACGACGCAGGCGTTTTTGCAGTTTGTTCTGGTTGACCGAGAGGGTGCCCATAGCGCTTGAATCCGCGAGGTGTGACAAAAGGCGGCTATTTTACGCACAAACGGGCCGCAGCTGTAGGCATTCCGATAAAGACTTCAAGGTAATCAACAGCGCCGTATACAGCGCAATTTGCTCTAAAAAGCACGGTTTATGCCGGTAACGGCTTCCTATACTGCGACATAAGGCCACATTACCGCTTGCATCGGTGTTCGGGCCTCGGGCCGCTTGCGCTCCATCTGGGGGGCGTTTGGCAACATTGAGAGGAGTGACGGCATGATCCATCACGTTGTGGGGCTGTTTACCCATCCCGACCAGGAATGGCGGGAGATTCGTGGCGAAGAAGAAACCATCAGCCACATGTACCTGACACACACCCTCATCCTGGCGGCGATCCCCGCCGTTTCCGCGTTTATCGGCACCACACAGGTCGGCTGGGTGATCGGCGACCGGCCAGCAGTGATGCTGACCATGGAAAGCGCCATCTGGATGAGCATCATGTCGTACCTGGCGATGCTCGCCGGGGTGGCCGTGATGGGGGCGTTCATCCACTGGATGGCTCGCACCTACGACGCCAACCCGTCCATGGCGCAGTGCATTGCCTTCGCTACCTACACCGCCACACCGTTGTTCATCGGCGGCCTGGCGGCGCTGTACCCGCACCTGTGGCTGGGCATGCTGATCGGCACTGCCGCCATCTGCTACACGGTGTACCTGCTGTATGTCGGCTTGCCGACGTTCATGAACATACCCTCTGACGAAGGCTTCCTCTTCTCCAGCTCAGTGCTGGCAGTAGGCCTTGTGGTACTGGTGGCGATCATGGCTGCCACGGTGATCATCTGGGGACTGGGCGTGGGGCCCGTCTACACCAACTAGAACAGACTGAACCAACACTGGGGCATCAACCAGGGGCCGCCGCAAGGCGGCCTCTGGCTGTGCGCTGACCGGTGGCTCGGCAAGCCGCCCACGGTTACGGCATAATGCCCGGTCAGGAGAACCACCCCGCCATGCCCGAGCTGCTCCGACAACGCGTCGAAACCTGTTACCAGCAAGCCGAAACCTTTTTCAAGCGCCCCTTCCCGCGCCCGGAAGTCAGCTTCAAGCTGCGCGGGCAAAAAGCCGGGGTCGCTCACCTGCACGAGAACCTGCTGCGCTTCAACCTGCAGCTGTACCGCGAAAACCAGGATGACTTCCTGCGCCAGACCGTCGCCCATGAAGTGGCACACCTGGTGGCCCACCAATTGTTCGGTGACCGTATCCAGGCCCATGGCGAGGAATGGCAGTTGATCATGCGCGGGGTGTACGAACTGCCGCCCAACCGTTGCCACAACTACGAGGTGCAACGGCGCGTGGTCACCCGCTATATCTACCGATGCCCTTGCCCGCAAAGCGATTTCCCGTTCACCGCCCAACGGCACAAGCTGGTGCACCAGGGGCGGCGTTACCTGTGCAAGCGCTGCCGGGAGATTCTGGTGTACAGCGGTGAGACGCGCATCGAATAGAGTGTGTATTACCGGTGCAGGCCCTTCGCAGGGCAACCCGCTGCCCCAGGGATACCCTGGATCCTGGGAATTGATGCCCTTGTGGAAGCAACTGTCTTGCTCAACTTCTAGAATCTAGCGCAATCCCCTGTGGGAGTGGCTTTAGCCGCGAACACCGGCGGAGCCGGTGCCATGCACCGTGTTGGATTCTTCGCGGGGCAAGCCCGCTCCCACAGGTATCCCGCAGGCTTGAGGCTGATGCAGTACCTGGGGAAACAACTGGCCGGCTCAAAACCTGAAAGCTGGCCCGATTATGGTGGGAGCGGGCTTGCCCCGCGAAAGGGCCGGTGCAACCACTAGACAACTGTCAGGCATAAAAAAGGCGACCCGAGGGTCGCCTTCCTGTACCAGCCTGCGCCTTACTTCTCGACGAAGGCACGCTCGATCAGGTAGTCACCCGGCTCGCGCATGCGGGCAGAGACTTTCAGGCCGAAGCTGTCCAGTACTTCGCTGGTCTCGTCGAGCATGCTCGGGCTGCCGCAGATCATCGCGCGGTCGTCCTGCGGGTTGATCGGTGGCAGGCCGATGTCACTGAACAGCTTGCCGCTGCGCATCAGGTCGGTCAGGCGGCCCTGGTTCTCGAACGGCTCACGGGTGACGGTCGGGTAGTAGATCAGCTTGTCGCGCACCGATTCACCGAAGAACTCGTTCTGCGGCAGGTGCTCGGTGATGAACTCGCGGTAGGCCACTTCGTTCACATAGCGCACACCGTGCACCAGGATCACTTTTTCGAAGCGCTCGTAGGTTTCCGGGTCCTGGATGACGCTCATGAACGGCGCCAGGCCAGTGCCGGTGCTCAGCAGGTAGAGGTGCTTGCCCGGGTTCAGGTCATCGAGGACCAGGGTGCCGGTAGGCTTCTTGCTGATGATGATCTCATCGCCTTCCTTCAAGTGCTGCAGCTGCGAGGTCAGCGGGCCGTCCGGCACCTTGATGCTGAAGAACTCCAGGTGCTCTTCCCAGTTCGGCGAAGCGATGGAGTACGCACGCATGAGCGGACGGCCGCTTTCCTGCTGCAGGCCGATCATCACGAACTGACCGTTCTCGAAGCGCAGGCCCGGGTCGCGGGTGCACTTGAAGCTGAACAGGGTGTCGTTCCAGTGGTGCACACTGAGGACACGTTCGTGGTTCATGTTGCTCATTGATGGGGCTCCTGAAGAAAAACGCAGCGCGTGCAACACGCACAGTTGCGCGATAGTTTAGGGGCAGCGACAATATCTGTTAACTGGATTATCAAGATATGTGTTATCGGTTATATCGATATGCGATTTACACTTCGTCAACTGCAAGTCTTCGTCGCCGTGGCCCAGCATCAAAGCGTCTCCCGGGCCGCCAGCCTGCTGGCGTTGTCGCAGTCGGCCGCCAGCACTTCGATCACCGAACTGGAGCGCCAATCGAGTTGCCAGCTGTTTGACCGTGCCGGCAAACGACTGGCCCTCAATGCCCTAGGCCATCAACTGCTGCCCCAGGCGGTGGCCTTGCTCGATCAGGCCAAGGAAATCGAAGACCTGCTCAACGGCAAGTCCGGTTTCGGTTCCCTGGCGGTCGGCGCCACGCTGACCATTGGCAACTACCTGGCCACCTTGCTGATCGGCAGCTTCATGCAGACGCACCCCGAAAGCCAGGTAAAGCTGCATGTACAGAACACTGCGCATATCGTGCAGCAGGTTGCCCATTACGAAATTGATCTGGGTCTAATCGAAGGCGACTGCAACCACCCCGACCTGGAAGTCCAGCCATGGGTCGAGGACGAACTGGTGGTGTTCTGCGCACCACAGCACCCGTTGGCCAGGCTGGGCCGCGCCGATATCGAAAGCCTGTCGCAAGAAGCATGGATCCTGCGTGAACAAGGTTCGGGCACGCGCCTGACCTTCGACCAAGCCATGCGCCATCATCGCGCCAACCTCAACATCCGCCTGGAACTGGAGCACACCGAGGCGATCAAGCGCGCGGTGGAGTCAGGGCTTGGAATCGGCTGCATTTCACGACTGGCCTTGCGCGACGCTTTTCGCCGGGGCAGCCTGGTGCCGGTAGAAACCCCGGAGCTAGACCTGATGCGCCAGTTCTACTTCATCTGGCACAAGCAGAAGTACCAGACCTCTGCCATGCGCGAATTTCTCGAACTCTGCCGCAACTTCACTGCGGGCTTTACCCGCAGCGACGAAATCGTGCTGCCGCCGATCGCTTAAAGCAGGATCACGCCCCATACCAGCGCCACCATGGTCAGTGCCACCAGCTGTGCGGCGCTGCCCATGTCCTTGGCGTTCTTGGACAGGGGGTGGCGCTCCAGCGAAATGCGGTCGATGGCGGCCTCCACGGCCGAATTGAACAGCTCGACAATCAGCCCCAGCAAGCACACGGCAATCATGATCGCCCGCTCCGCGCGGCTAACCGGCAGCCAGAAGGCGATCGGGATCAGCAGTACGTTGAGCAGTACCAGCTGACGGAATGCTGCCTCGCCCTTGAAGGCCGCGCGCAGGCCGTCCAGCGAGTAGCCGGCGGCGTTGAAGATACGTTTCAGGCCGGTCTGGCCTTTGAATGGCGATGTCATGTGAGTCACTTCACAACGGAAAGGCCAGCAGACTAGACCGGCCCGGGTAAAAAAAGCGTGAAGCCGCAAACAGTCAGTTGCTGGCAACCGATTCAAGTTGTTGCAACAGCAGTGCAGCCTGAGTCCGGGTACGCACGCCCAGCTTACGGAATATCGCCGTCACGTGCGCCTTAATGGTGGCTTCCGACACGTTCAGCTCATAAGCGATCTGCTTGTTCAACAGGCCTTCGCAGACCATGGTCAGGACCCGGAACTGCTGCGGCGTCAGGCTGGCCAGGCCTTCGCTGGCGGCCTTGGCTTCGGCCGAGACATCGACCTTTTCGAACGCCTGCGGCGGCCACCAGACTTCGCCGTCGAGCACTTTGCGTACAGCATCCTGGATCACTTCCAGGGGGCTGGACTTGGGAATGAACCCACTGGCGCCAAATTCCCGGGACTTGACCACCACGGCGGCTTCTTCCTGCGCCGAAACCATCACTACCGGAATCTGCGGGTATTGCCCGCGCAGCAGCACCAGCCCGGAAAAACCGTAGGCACCCGGCATGTTCAAGTCCAGCAGCACCAGGTCCCAGTCGGCTTTTTCGCTCAACCGGACTTCCAGTTCGGCAATGCTCGCAACTTCGACCAGGCGCACATCCGGGCCCAGGCCGAGGGTAACGGCCTGGCGCAGGGCGCCACGGAACAGTGGGTGGTCATCGGCAATCAGGATTTCGTAAGTGGCCATCGATCTAAGGATCCTGTTCTGTGCCAGGCACTCGGGGGTTGGGGAAGTGCACGGCGGGGAATCGGCGCCAAGGATGCCGAGCACGGTCAAGGATGGTCAAGCCAACGCCCTGCCGTCTCGCCCACCCTGGCTGCCAGCTCCGTCATTATGAACCAAAGCAGGGGCTATGCCCCTTGGACTATAGGAAGGTATGCAAACGCTGGTGAGTGTCATCCTGATCGTCCAGCGGCAGGCGCCGCTTGCCGCTCAGGTAATGCAGGCTGAACACATCCAGGTAGGCATCCAGCGCCTGCGAAGCCCGGCTATCGCCGGCAAGGTCCAGGCACATGGCTGCGACTTCGGCCGTGCAGAAGTGATCGTCGCGCTTGGAGCGGCGCAGGCGGTAGCGCGACATCTGTTCAGCTTGCAGGCTCAACACCGGGAAACGGTCCAGGTACGGGCTTTTGCGGAACATCTTGCGTGCTTCGGTCCAGGTGGCATCCAGCAGGATGAACAGCGGGCGCTTGCCCGGCACGCGCACCACCTCGCTCACCACCCGCTCCTGGGCGACGAATTCGCCCGGGAACACGATATAGGGCTGCCACTGCGGGTCGTCGAGCAAGGCCAGCAAGCGCTCGTCAACCGAGGTGCGCAGCCAGCCGAACGCCGAGGTATCTTCGATCAGGTCGGCAATCAGCCAGCCGGTGTTGGTTGGCTTGAGCGGCTCGGTGTCGTGCATCAGCAGGCACATGCCGGCGTCGGCCTGCACCCGAGGCTTCCAGGCGCACAGGCAATGGGTGGCAATCACCCGACAATCCGGGCAACGCTCGGCACGCGAGCCACGGGCGATGAAAGGCTTGTTGCTGCGGGCCAGACGTTCGGCACGCAGGCGCGCTACCGCATGGCTCATGCCGGTAGGCCTCTGGACAGGTTGGAAATGGGCACAAGGATGACTCTGGAAAAACAAGGGCATCAGTCTATCAGAACAGCGGGCAATTGCTGTGCAGGTGGCAGGCCGGTCTTTATAATCGGGTATTTTCCGTGCTCGGCCTGCAGGCCCGCACGATTCTACGGAACGCCGTCGACGGGCGCATGTCAAAGCGCCAGTCATCGAACCAGGAGAGATTCATGCTGCGCCTTATCGCCCCCGCCCTGAGCCTGTTGCTCACCCTGCCCTTGGCAGCCCAGGCGGCTTCCAAGCAGGATTACGACCTGAACAAGATGCTCGACAAAGTCGCCAAAGAGAGCAGCGTCGGCACCCCGCGCGCGATAAACGAAGACATTCTCGACCAGGGCTACACCGTGGAAGGCAAGGCGCTGGTCAATCACCTGAGCGTGCGCCAGAGCCATGCCGAGCGCATGCAGGCCAACCCTGAGCAGGTGCGCAGCCAATTGGGCGACAGCGTGTGCCGCAACAGCGGCTTCCGCAATCTCATGTCCAAAGGCGCCGTGATGGTCTACCGCTTCACGGTCTACAAGACCAACCAGCCCATCATGGATCAGGCTTTCGACAATGCCAGCTGCGTAGCCGGCAACAAGAAGAAGTAAGCACTGGGTCGCACTCACTCCTTCTCGTCTTCACGGGCGCGCCAGTGCCCTTCGGCGGCTTCGGCACGCATCTCGGCCAATAGCGCTTGCAAGTAGCGCGACTGGCACTCCAGCCCTGCCAGCCTGCGCTGGCACTCGGCCTCCAGGCTCAGGTGATGCACCTGGGCCGCACTTTCCAGCTGCTGCAAGAGTTGCCGGTCCACTTCGATGATCAAGCGATGCATACCGCCACCTCCCGCATCGACACGTTTCGCTTTACCAGTTAACCAAACCCGTACCGCCGTTGGCCGCATGCCGACGGGCGGCGTCGGCAAACTACCCGGCACAATCGGTCGCGAGGGTCTAGATTGAGGTCAGAGGTATTGGTGCATAAGGAGACGTTGCATGCCTTACCAATCGAACGAACAGCTGTTCAGCCACTTCCGCGACAACAACATCGACCTGAGCCACATCGATGCACAACTGCAACTGGTAGCACCCGATAGCCCCAACCTGCCGCTGTACCGCGACATGATATTGACCATCCTGCGCATGGCCCACGACGACAGCGACCGCTGGAGCGCCAAGATAACCCTGCAGGCCCTGCGCGAACTGGATCATTCGTTCCGCGCCCTGCAGCGTTACAAGGGCCGGCGCAAGGTGACCGTGTTCGGCTCGGCACGCACCCCGCTGGAACACCCGATGTACGCCTTGGCCCGCGAACTCGGCGCCTGCCTGGCACGTTCCGAGCTGATGGTCATCACCGGTGCCGGCGGCGGCATCATGGCGGCTGCCCACGAAGGTGCCGGCAGCGCCCACAGCCTGGGGTTCAACATCACCCTGCCCTTCGAACAGCACGCCAACCCGACTGTGGATGGCACCGACAAACTGCTGCCGTTCCATTTCTTCTTCATCCGCAAACTGTTCTTCGTCAAGGAAGCCGATGCCCTGGTGCTTTGCCCGGGTGGTTTCGGCACCCTTGATGAGGCGCTGGAAGTGCTGACCCTGATCCAGACCGGCAAGAGCCCGCTGGTGCCGGTGGTGCTGCTGGACTCACCGGGCGGCAGCTTCTGGCGTGACTGCCTGGACTTCATCAGCCGCCAGCTGGAAGAAAACCGCTACATCCTGCCCACCGACTTGAAGCTGGTGCGCCTGGTGCACAGCGCTGACGAGGCGGTTGAGGAAATCAACCAGTTCTACAGCAACTACCACTCCAGCCGCTGGCTGAAGAGCCAGTTCGTTATCCGCATGCACCATGCGCTGAGCGAGGCAGCGTTGTATGACATCCAGGAAGGTTTTGCCGATTTGCGCCTGAGCGGCAAATATCACCAGCAACCGGATAGCAGCGCCGAGCATGAGGTAGGCAACTACAGCCACCTGACCCGTTTGTCATTCGCCTTCAATGGCCGCGACCAAGGGCGGTTGCGCGAGCTGGTGGATTTCATCAACCTGCCGGAGAACTGGGCCAAGCCGCAGCCCATGCATACCACACAGCGAGCCAGGGAGGCGCTGAAGGTCAATTGATGGCGCTTGCCGGCTAACCGCCCTCACGGGGAATCACGACGCCCTGTGCAAGCGCCAATGCGTCACGACAGGACTGCAAAGTGGCCCCAGCCATCATGCAGTGGAGCTGAAATACCAGAGCTGCCATGCAGCCCTGTCGCGATCAGCACGGTCGGTCAGTAATCGTCCAGATCACGCCCGTTCAGCAGCCGACCGATCATGTCCATGGGGAACCCACGGTAAGCCAGAAAGCGGGTTTGCTGAGCACGGCTACGCGGATCCTGCGGGCGTTGACCGGCAAATTTGCGCTGCCAAACATCACGCAGGCGCTCAGCCCAATTCACCTCGCTTTCGCGAAGCGCCTGTTCAATGTCGGAACGCGCCAAACCGCGCTGACCAAGCTCTTCGCGAATACGCGCAGGCCCATAGCCAGACCCAGAACGGTAGCGGATAAAACTTTCAAGGTAGCGGGCTTCACTCAGTAGCCCCTCTTCGGTAAGCCGGTCGAGCTCAGGCTCGATCAGCTCATCCGAAGCGCCGCGCTGACGCAACTTGCGCGTCAGCTCGACGCGACCATGCTCACGTCGCGCAAGCAGGTCCATGGCTGTCCGCCGGATGGCGACGGGAGTGTCGAGTACGGCGGACATGTTCAGCTATCTACCGCGCACTCAATAACCGGCGTCAGCATCGGCCATGTCGTCGGCATCGGCTTCGGCAGCAGCAGCCTTGCCAGCCTCAGCAACGGCACCCGCCTTCAGCAGCTTGTCACGAATCTGCTTCTCGATCTCGGCACCGATAGCCGGGTTCTCAGCCAGGTACTTGGCAGCGTTGGCTTTACCTTGGCCGATCTTGTTGCCCTGATAGGCATACCAGGCACCGGACTTCTCGACCAGGCCCTGAGATACACCGAGGTCAATGATCTCACCGTTACGGTAGATACCCTTGCCGTAGAGAATCTGGAACTCGGCCTGACGGAACGGAGGCGAAACCTTGTTCTTGACGATCTTGACGCGGGTTTCGCTGCCGACCACTTCGTCGCCTTCCTTGACCGCGCCGGTGCGGCGGATATCCAGACGGACCGAGGCGTAGAACTTCAGGGCGTTACCACCGGTGGTGGTTTCCGGGCTACCGAACATCACGCCAATCTTCATACGGATCTGGTTGATGAAGATGACCAGGCAGTTGGCGTTCTTGATGTTACCAGTGATCTTGCGCAGCGCCTGGGACATCAGGCGAGCCTGAAGGCCCACGTGCATGTCACCCATTTCGCCTTCGATCTCGGCCTTTGGTACCAAAGCGGCCACGGAGTCGACGATGATCACGTCAACGGCGTTGGAGCGCACCAGCATGTCGGTGATTTCCAGGGCCTGCTCGCCAGTGTCCGGCTGGGAAACCAGCAGGTCGTCGACGTTGACGCCCAACTTGCCGGCGTATTCAGGATCGAGGGCGTGTTCGGCGTCGACGAAGGCGCAGGTGGCACCGTTCTTCTGGGCTTCGGCGATGACCGACAGGGTCAGCGTGGTTTTACCCGATGATTCCGGGCCGTAGATCTCGACGATACGGCCTTTTGGCAGCCCGCCGATGCCAAGCGCGATGTCCAGGCCCAGGGAGCCGGTGGAGATGGCCGGGATGCCTTGACGCTCCTGGTCACCCATGCGCATGACCGCGCCTTTACCGAATTGACGTTCGATCTGGCCCAGGGCCGCAGCCAAGGCGCGCTTCTTGTTGTCGTCCATTGAAATCCTCACGTGTTCGACTTGGCCCTGACGGCCGGAATACCTGTATAAGTAGCCAGTATTATTCCACAGGCAGACGCTTGAGCAAACCCCTGTCGTCGATTTACTCGGCACCAAGCTGTAACAAGCCGTCTAACGCGGCGATCACCGTCTGTCGGCGCACCGCTTCGCGGTCACCGTCGAACTGGCGGCGCTCACTGAACACTCGGCTACCGTCACCCCAGGCCAGCCACACTGTGCCCACCGGTTTGGCTGGCGAACCGCCGTCCGGGCCGGCCACACCGCTAACCGCCACGGCGAAGCGCGCGCCACTGGCTGCCTGGGCGCCGCGGACCATGGCCTCGACCACTTCCTGGCTGACCGCGCCCACCTCGCCGAACAGCACCTCGGGCACGCCCAGCTGGCGGGTTTTCTGGGCGTTGGAGTAGGTCACGTACCCGGCCTCGAACCAGGCAGAGCTACCGGGCACACGGGTAATGGCTTCGGCGATCCCGCCGCCGGTGCAGGATTCGGCAGTGGTCACCTGAGCATTGAAACGGCGCAGGTGTTCACCCAGGCGGGTGGCAAGCGTGGTGATCGGGTCCATGCAGGGCTCCTTCAAGGCAAGCCTCTACCCTAGCATCTTGTGGGCGGGGTGTTCTCCACTGTGCTTCTCGATGACATGAAAGACTAAATGGTATCAACATGCCTTCAGCGCAACCCGGTGCGCGCCTGACTGACAGGTTCTGCCTGCCAGGCAGCCGTGTTAACCTATGCGGCTTGAAAATCCGGTGGGTCTCGGCGTCGAGCATGCAACACAGAACGCCCCAAAATTGCCCCACAATATTGAGACCTACTTTCTAAGCCATTGATGAATAAAGCAATCTCTGACCTCTCCGCACACACCCCGATGATGCAGCAGTACTGGAAGCTGAAGCACCAGCACCCGGACCAGCTGATGTTCTATCGCATGGGCGACTTCTACGAAATCTTCTACGAAGATGCGAAAAAAGCCGCAAAACTGCTGGATATCACGCTGACTGCGCGCGGCCAATCGGCTGGCCAGTCCATCCCCATGTGCGGTATTCCGTTCCACTCGCTGGAGGGTTACCTGGCCAAGCTGGTCAAGCTCGGCGAGTCGGTGGTCATCTGCGAGCAAATTGGTGACCCGGCGACCAGCAAGGGCCCGGTGGAGCGCCAGGTGGTGCGCATCATCACCCCCGGCACCGTCAGTGACGAAGCCCTGCTCGACGAACGCCGCGACAACCTGATTGCCGCGCTGCTGGGTGACGAGCGCCTGTTCGGCCTGGCGGTGCTGGATATCACCAGTGGCAACTTCAGCGTGCAGGAGATCAAGGGCTGGGAAAACCTGCTGGCCGAACTCGAACGCCTGAACCCGGTCGAGTTGCTGATCCCCGATGACTGGCCACGCGACCTGCCGGCCGAAAAGCGCCCGGGCGCCCGCCGCCGTGCACCGTGGGACTTCGACCGCGACTCTGCGCGCAAGGCCCTGTGCCAGCAGTTCGCAACCAAGGACCTGAAAGGCTTTGGCTGCGACAAGCTGACCCTGGCCATTGGCGCTGCGGGCTGCCTGCTGACCTATGCCAAAGAAACCCAGCGCACCGCCCTGCCGCACCTGCGCAGCTTGCGCCACGAGCGCCTCGACGACACGGTCATCCTCGATGGCGCCAGCCGGCGCAACCTGGAACTGGACGTCAACCTGGCCGGCGGGCGTGACAACACCCTGCAATCGGTAGTGGACCGTTGCCAGACCGCCATGGCCAGCCGCCTGCTGAGCCGCTGGCTGAACCGCCCGCTGCGCGACCTCAAGGTGCTGCAGGCGCGCCAGGACTCGATCCGCTGCATGCTCGACGGCTATCGCTTCGAAAAGCTGCAGCCGCAGTTGAAGGAAATCGGCGACATCGAGCGCATCCTCGCCCGCATCGGCCTGCGCAATGCCCGCCCCCGTGACCTGGCGCGCCTGCGCGATGCGCTGGGCGCGTTGCCCGAGCTGCAAAACGCCATGACCGAGCTGGAGGCGCCGCACCTGGCGCGCCTGGCCGCCATCACCGGCACCTACCCGGAGCTGGCCAGTCTGCTGGAGCGGGCGATCATCGACAACCCGCCAGCGGTGATCCGCGATGGCGGCGTGCTCAAGGCCGGTTACGACAACGAACTGGACGACCTGCTGGCGATCAGCGAGAACGCCGGCCAGTTCCTGATCGACCTGGAAGCCCGGGAAAAAGCCCGTACCGGCCTGGCCAACCTCAAGGTCGGCTACAACCGCGTGCACGGCTACTTCATCGAGTTGCCGACCAAGCAGGCCGAGCAGGCGCCAGGCGACTACATCCGCCGCCAGACCCTCAAAGGCGCCGAGCGCTTCATCACCCCCGAGCTGAAGGCGTTCGAGGACAAGGCATTGTCGGCCAAAAGCCGCGCCCTGGCCCGCGAAAAGATGCTCTACGACGCGCTGCTGGAAACCCTGATCAGCCACCTGGCGCCGCTGCAGGACAGCGCCGCCGCCCTGGCCGAACTGGATGTGCTCAGCAACCTGGCCGAGCGCGCGCTGAACCTCGACCTGAACTGCCCGCGCTTCGTCGACGAGCCTTGCCTGCGCATCGAGCAGGGCCGCCACCCGGTGGTGGAACAGGTACTGACCACGCCGTTCGTGGCCAACGACCTGGGCCTGGACAACAGCACGCGCATGCTGATCATCACCGGCCCTAACATGGGCGGTAAATCGACCTACATGCGCCAGACAGCACTTATCGTGCTTCTGGCCCATATCGGCAGTTTCGTGCCCGCAGCCAGCTGCGAGCTGTCGCTGGTCGACCGCATCTTCACCCGCATCGGCTCCAGCGACGACCTGGCCGGCGGCCGCTCGACCTTCATGGTCGAGATGAGCGAAACCGCCAACATCCTGCACAACGCCACCGACCGCAGCCTGGTGCTGATGGACGAAGTGGGCCGCGGCACCAGCACCTTCGACGGCCTGTCGCTGGCCTGGGCCGCCGCCGAGCGCCTGGCCCAGCTACGTGCCTATACGCTGTTCGCCACCCACTACTTCGAGCTCACCGTGCTACCGGAGAGCGAGCCGCTGGTGGCCAACGTGCACCTGAACGCCACCGAGCACAATGAACGCATCGTGTTCCTGCACCATGTGCTACCCGGCCCTGCCAGCCAAAGCTACGGCCTGGCCGTTGCACAGTTGGCCGGCGTGCCGACGGCAGTGATCCAGCGTGCCCGCGAACACCTTGGCCGGCTGGAAACCACCAGCCTGCCCCATGAGCAGCCTGCGGCCCACAAGGCCAAGGACGCGCCGCAAGTGCCGCACCAGAGCGACTTGTTCGCCAGCCTGCCTCATCCGGCCATCGAGAAGCTGGGTAAGCTGCAACTGGACGACATGACCCCGCGTCAAGCTATCGAAATGCTATATCAACTAAAGAACCTGTTATAACGGCGCCCATTACAAGCTGGTAGAATCCGCCGCGGTTTGCTGGTGCTGCAGGTTATTAGCCTGGCCTGCAGCCACATACCCGTAAACCGCGCGGCCCTGAGAGGAAGGGCCGCCGCCGTCGCCTGAGGAGAGAATTAGAAATGACCTTCGTCGTCACCGACAACTGCATCAAATGCAAATACACCGACTGCGTGGAAGTCTGTCCGGTGGACTGCTTCTACGAAGGCCCGAACTTCCTGGTCATCCACCCGGACGAGTGCATCGATTGCGCACTGTGCGAGCCGGAGTGCCCAGCGCAAGCCATCTTCTCGGAAGACGAAGTGCCTTCGGGCATGGAAAACTTCATCGAGCTGAACGCCGAGCTGGCGGAGATCTGGCCTAACATCACCGAGCGTAAGGACGCCCTCCCGGACGCTGAAGAGTGGGATGGCAAGCCTGGCAAGATTGCCGACCTGGAGCGCTGATAGCGCCCAGACGCGAAAAAGGCCCTTCGGGGCCTTTTTTGTTTTTCTGCGGGCAAAAAAAGGGGCGGTTTGACCCGCCCACATTTTTTTCCGTAGTCCCTGCTTGTCCCAAACATCATCCTGATGAAATCGCTTCGTGCGATGTCCCTGGCCTTCGTCCTGAAGGCCTGTGCATGTCCGTGTGCACAGTTCGAATACTAGCGGGTTCACCCGAGCGAGCAAGGGATGGAGCTTGCAAGGTATTTCCGCGGACACATTTACTCACCGGTGAATAAACCATGCTTTTCAAAGGGTTGTGAAAATTCAGCCTTTGGAAACGACATTGATTTACTGCAGGTTGCATGGAAAGCTTACACAACGAGTAAGCAAAGGCTTACACGCGGTGTTACTGAGGTAGCGCGGTACACATTTGATATGTGTCTTGCCTGGCTGACTCTGGGCGCTACGCGCCGCGGCTATCTCAAAGGGAAACTCGCTTTACGCCACAAACAAAAACGCCCCGAGGACATCGGGGCGTTTTTTGTTGCAGCGCTAGCTACTGGAACAATGACTCGCTGGACAGGCCGTTCTTTTCAAGGATCTCGCGCAAGCGCTTGAGGCCTTCCACCTGGATTTGCCGCACGCGTTCACGGGTAAGGCCGATCTCCAGCCCAACATCCTCGAGGGTGCTGCTTTCATGCCCGCGCAGGCCAAAGCGGCGTACGACCACTTCGCGCTGCTTGTCGGTCAACTCACCCAGCCACTGATCAATGCTCTGCGACAGGTCGTCATCCTGCAGCAGCTCGCACGGATCGGTCGGGCGGTCGTCGGTCAGGGTATCGAGCAGGGTCTTGTCCGAATCCGGGCCAAGCGACACGTCTACCGAAGACACCCGCTCGTTCAGGCCGAGCATGCGCTTGACCTCGGCGACCGGCTTTTCCAGCAAGGTGGCGATTTCTTCCGGCGACGGCTCGTGGTCGAGTTTCTGCGTCAGCTCGCGCGCGGCGCGCAGGTAGACGTTCAGTTCCTTCACCACGTGGATTGGCAGGCGAATGGTACGGGTCTGGTTCATGATCGCCCGTTCGATGGTCTGGCGAATCCACCAGGTCGCATAGGTCGAGAAACGGAAACCGCGCTCCGGGTCGAACTTCTCGACCGCACGGATCAGCCCCAGGTTGCCCTCCTCGATCAGGTCGAGCAGCGACAGGCCACGGTTCACGTAACGACGGGCAATTTTCACAACCAGGCGCAGGTTGCTTTCGATCATGCGCTTGCGGCCGGCCGGGTCGCCTTTTTGCGACAGCCGTGCGAAGTGCACTTCCTCTTCCGGTGAAAGCAGTGGCGAGAAACCAATCTCGTTGAGGTACAACTGGGTGGCATCAAGCGCCCGGCTGTAATCGATGTACTTGTGTTGCTTGAGCGAAGAGCCTGATTTGGCCCTCGTCCGAACCGAAGATACAGCAGGTTCGTCTGACACCACATCCGTTTCCAAAACGATACCCGTCTCCATCAGGAGGACGTCATCGTCGATGTCAAACTCCGGCACTTCTTTACTGAGAGCCATTGTTATAGTCCTTTGCTGAGTTCGAACTCAGACTCGAGCGGCACCTTTATCCCTGGCAGCGCTTGAGCCTGTCCCCTCTACATCGCAGGAACAGGCCGGGTACAACGGTCAACGACGTGGCAGGAACTGGAGCGGATCGACGGGTTTGCCCTGGCGGCGAATCTCGAAATGCAGCTTCACCCGATCAGTGCCCGTGGACCCCATTTCAGCAATCGACTGCCCTGCCTTGACCTGCTGCCCCTCCCGAACCAACAGCCTGCGGTTATGGCCGTAGGCACTGACGTAGGTATCGCTGTGTTTGATGATGATCAGCTCGCCGTAGCCCCTTAAACCACTCCCGGCGTAAACCACCGCACCATCAGACGCAGCAAAAACAGGCTGTCCCAAATCACCGGCGATATCAATGCCTTTATTCAAACTACCGTTTGAAGCGAATTTTCCAATCAGCACACCGTTGGCGGGCCAGGTCCAACCACCTACCGCGCGCTCTGCAGCGGGTACGGTAGCGACTACCGGGGCAGTGGTGGACGGCGCCGACGTGGCCGGTTTGCTGGGGTTGGCAGGCGCCGTGACAGTGCCGCCCACAGGCCGCCGCGTGACCGTGGTGCGGCTTGACGACGATGGGCTGGACACCACCGTGGTGCTACTGCCGGAACCGCTGCTGAAACGAATCGCCTGGCCCGGGCGAATGGTATAGGGCGCGGCGATGCCGTTGCGTGCGGCCAGCTCCTTGTAGTCCCAGCCATAACGGAAGGCGATGGAGAAGAGGGTGTCGCCAGGCTTGACGATGTACTGCCCGGAAGTCACCGCCGGGCGCTTGGGCGCACTGTTGTTGCGGTCGACCACCCGCGCGCTGGTGCTGCTGGTGCTTGAGCAACCCACCAGTAGCGTGCCCATGGCCAATGCAATCACCAGAAGCTTGAAACCTGACCCGTCCTTGCGCTGCCGAATGACTGTGTGACCCACCCGCGCTCCCCTCATGGTGCCGAAAAACGATATGAAGACAAGAAATGCAATATTGTTGCAATTATAACCAAGCCAGCCAGTGTTGGCAGGCCGGTGGGAAAGGCTATTGCAAAGCCCCGCTCCACGCGATGCGCCAGCGCTTCACCCCGCCAGATAGACAGGACGAAACTGCAGGAATTCGCCGACCGCGCAAAAATACCGCGAGACTCATGCCGGCACACCTCAGGCCAGCGGACCATTGAGCAGCGGTACGAAACGCACGGCGCCCAACACGCGGCGAGAGAACCCATGCTCCTCGCGCACGATCAGCATCAGTTGCTGCGTTTCGCCAGCCGGCCCCACGGGAATGACCAGGCGGCCACCGGGTGCCAACTGGTCGAGCAGTGCCTGCGGCACCTCCGGCGCAACGGCGGTGACGATGATGCCGTTGTAAGGCGCCAGCGCCGGCCAGCCTTCGCAACCGTCGCCCCAACGGAACACCACGTTGCGCAGGTTCAATTCCACCAGGCGTTCCTTGGCCCGGTCCTGCAGCACCTTGATGCGCTCCACCGAGAATACCCGCTCGACCAGTTGGGCCAGGATCGCCGTCTGGTAGCCGGAACCGGTGCCGATCTCCAGCACCTTGTCCAGCGGCCCGGCCTCGAGCAGCAGCTCGCTCATGTGGGCAACCATGAACGGTTGCGAGATAGTCTGGTTGTGGCCGATCGGCAGCGCGGTGTCTTCGTAGGCGCGATGCGCCAGGGCTTCGTCGACGAACAGGTGGCGCGGGGTACGGCGGATCACGTCGAGCACCTTGGTGTTCGACACGCCCTCTTCGCACAGGCGCTGGATCAACCGCTCCCGGGTCCGCTGGGAAGTCATGCCGATGCCGCGCCGCAGCATATCGTCCTCGCGCATCAGAGCAGGCCCTCCAGCCAACCGTCGAGCTGCTCGAAGGCATCATTGAAGGTGCGGTCGAGTTGCAGCGGGGTGATCGATACGTAGCCCTGCATCACGGCGTGGAAGTCGGTGCCCGGGCCGCCGTCCTCGGCATCCCCGGCCACGGCGATCCAGTAGCCTTCCTTGCCGCGCGGGTTGACCACTTTGGTCGGCGCCGCAGCACGCGCCCGGTGACCGAGGCGGGTGAGCTGTATGCCGCGGATGTGCTCCAGTGGCAGGTTGGGAATATTGACGTTGAGTACGGTACGGGGCGGCAGGGCCAAGCGCGACTGCGCCTCGACCAGGCGACGGGCGATATGGGCCGCCGTCGGCAGGTTGTCCGGCAGGCGCGACAACAACGAGAAGGCCAGCGAGGTGCCGCCGAGGAAGCGGCCTTCCAGCGCCGCGGCAACCGTGCCGGAATACAACACGTCGTCGCCCAGGTTGGCACCCAGGTTGATCCCCGACACGACCATATCCGGCGTGTGCGGCAACAAGCCATTCAGCCCCAGGTGCACGCAATCAGTCGGCGTCCCGTTGAGGCTGATGAAGCCATTGGCCAGAGTCTGCGGGTGCAGTGGCCGGTCCAGCGTCAGCGAACTGCTGGCGCCGCTCTTGTCTTGCTCCGGGGCGATCACCGCGCACTCGGCGTAATCCGCCAGCGCAGCATGCAGCGCGGCGAGGCCGGGTGCGGTAACACCGTCGTCGTTCGAAATCAGAATACGCATGGGCTGTCCGTCTGCCCTGCCGACACCAGATCCACGACTTCACGCACCACCACGGTGGCGAAGCATCCGGCCGGCAGGACGAATTCCAGTTGCAGGATATCAGGCTCGGGATAATGCCACGTCAGGCCGCCAATAGGGAGCCGCAGAATGCGTCGTTCGTGATCCATGCCCGCCTGGGCCAGCCACTGGCAAAGTGCCGGCTGGCGTGCGCCGACGGCATTTTCCAGCGCGGCGGTGGTAGCGCCGGCAGGTGAAGCGCCCTCGCCCCACATCGGGCCGGTCGGGTGCAGGTCGAGAATCGCCAGGCGCGGGTCGGCACACTCCGCCTCACCTGCCGGGAAGAAGCTACGGCTGTCGGTGAATGCCAGCAGGTCGCCGACCTGAGCCCGATTCCAGCTACCTTCGGCGACACGTGCCGCCAGCAGTTGGTTGAACAGGTAGCTGCGCCCGGCCGACAGCAGCCGCGAGCGTACATTGCGCTGCTCGGGCAATGCCTTGCGCCCGGCCCAGTCGAGGGCATCGTGAACATTGCCGCCGCCGTGGCCGAAGCGCTGGGTGCCGAAATAGTTGGGCACACCTTGCTGCTTGAGCTGTTGCAGACGCGCATCCACGGCTTGGTGATCGGCGCTCAAGGCCGTCAGACGCAAGGTGAAACCGTTGGCAGAGTGCGCGCCCCGTTGCAGCTTGCGCTGGTGGCGCACCTGCTTGAGCACGCGCAGGCTGGCATCCTCGGCACGGGACAGGTCAGGGTCGGCTTTGCCCGGCAGGTGCAGGCTGAACCATTGGCGGGTCAGCGCCTGGCGGTCCTTGAGCCCGGCGTAGCTGATGCTGCGCACCGGCACGCCAGCGGCACGGGCCAGGCGGCGGGCGGCTTCCTCGGTGTTCAGGTCACGCTTCTCGACCCACAACCACAGGTGCTCGCCCTGCCCCGACAGCGGGATATCCAGCACTTCGTCGACCTGGAAATCTTCGGCCACTGCCTTGAGTACCGCAGTGCCCAGCGATTGGCCCGATGCGCGCGGGCCCAGCAGTTCCAGTTCGGTCATGCTGGCAGCAGCAGGGCGACCGAATGCACGGCAATACCCTCCTCGCGGCCACAGAAGCCCAGTTTCTCGGTGGTGGTGGCCTTGACATTGACCTGGTCCAGCTCGACCTGCAGGTCTTCGGCGATCAACTGGCGCATGGTTTCGATGTGCGGGGCCATTTTCGGTGCCTGGGCGACGATGGTGGCGTCGACATTGCCGACTTGCCAGCCCTTGGCCTTGACGATAGCGACCACGTGACGCAGCAGGACGCGGCTGTCGGCACCTTTGAACTGCGGGTCGGTGTCAGGGAAATGCTTGCCGATGTCGCCCAGCGCGGCCGCGCCAAGCAGGGCATCGCTCAGGGCGTGCAGCAGCACGTCACCGTCGGAGTGGGCCAGCAGGCCGAATTTGTGCGGGATACGCACCCCGCCCAAGGTAATGAAATCACCGTCGCAGAAACGGTGCACATCGTAGCCATGGCCAATACGCATAGAAAAACGCCCTGAATGAGTCAGGGCGTGATTCTACCTGCTTTTGAGGCATTGGGGCGTGAGGTGATTGACGCTGTATTGGCGGCGCCAGATCGAGCGCCGCGCGGGCGGCGCTCGGTATCACAAACGCTGAAAATGCTACGGCTTACACCCGCCCCAGCGCCACCGCATGATGGCGCAGGTGGTCTTCGATGAAGCTGGCGATGAAGTAGTAACTGTGGTCATAGCCAGGCTGCAGGCGCAGGGTCAGTTCATGGCCGCCCTTGCGTGCCGCCTGCTCCAGCACTTCGGGCTTGAGCTGCTTCTCGAGGAAGTCATCGCGGTCGCCCTGATCTACCAGCAACGGTGGGCACTCGCCAGCAGGCGTCTCGGCCAGCAGCACGCTGGCATCCCACTCGCGCCAGCGCGCACGGTCGTCGCCCAGGTAGCGACCGAACGCCTTCTCGCCCCACGGGCAATCCATCGGGTTGCTGATGGGTGAGAACGCCGAGACCGAGCGGTAGCGCCCCGGGTTGCGCAAGGCGCACACCAGCGCGCCATGCCCGCCCATGGAGTGGCCGCTGATGCTGCGCTCGGCCGACGCTGGGAAGTGTGCCTCGATCAGCGCCGGCAGTTCTTCCACCACATAGTCGTGCATGCGGTAGTGCTGCGCCCAGGGTTGCTGGGTGGCGTTGAGGTAGAAGCCAGCGCCCAGGCCGAAGTCCCAGGCGCCGTCCGGATCGCCCGGCACCTGCTCGCCACGCGGGCTGGTGTCGGGGGCAACGATGATCAGCCCCAGCTCGGCGGCCAGACGCTGGGCGCCGGCCTTCTGCATGAAGTTCTCGTCGGTGCAGGTGAGGCCGCTGAGCCAGTACAGTACCGGCAGCTTTTCACCCTGCTCGGCCTGCGGCGGCAGGTACACAGCGAACACCATGTCACAACCCAGCACCTTGGAGTGATGCCGGTAACGCTTGTGCCAGCCGCCGAAGCTCTTTTGGCAGGAGATATTATCCAGGCTCATGGCACACCTCAGAAGTGGATCACGCTGCGGATGCTCTTGCCTTCGTGCATCAGGTCGAAGGCCTTGTTGATGTCCTCCAGGCCCATGGTGTGGGTGATGAAGGTGTCCAGCGGAATCTCGCCCTTTTCGGACATTTCCACGTAGCTTGGCAGCTCGCTGCGCCCACGCACGCCGCCGAACGCCGAACCACGCCATACCCGACCGGTCACCAACTGGAACGGGCGGGTGGCGATTTCCTGGCCGGCACCGGCCACGCCGATGATGACCGACTCACCCCAGCCTTTGTGGCAGCATTCCAGGGCGGCGCGCATCAGTTGTACGTTGCCGATGCACTCGAAGGAGAAGTCCACGCCACCGTCGGTGAGGTCGACGATCACTTCCTGGATCGGGCGGTCGTACTCTTTCGGGTTGATGCAGTCGGTGGCGCCCAGCTGGCGGGCGATCTCGAACTTGGCCGGGTTGATGTCGATGGCGATGATCCGCGACGCCTTGGCCTTCACTGCACCGATCACGGCCGACAGGCCGATGCCGCCGAGGCCGAAGATGGCCACGGTGTCACCCGGCTTGACCTTGGCGGTGTTGAGCACTGCACCGATACCGGTGGTGACGCCGCAGCCCAGTAGGCAGACCTTCTCCAGGGGGGCTTCCTTCTGGATCTTGGCCACGGAAATTTCCGGCAGCACGGTGTACTCGGAGAACGTCGAGGTGCCCATGTAGTGGAACAGCTGCTGGCCCTTGTACGAGAAGCGCGTGGTGCCGTCCGGCATCAGGCCCTTGCCCTGGGTGGCGCGAATGGCCTGGCACAGGTTGGTCTTGCCCGAGAGGCAGAACTTGCACTTGCCGCATTCCGGCGTGTACAGCGGGATCACGTGATCCCCCACGGCCACCGACGTCACTCCCTCGCCTACCGCTTCGACGATAGCCCCACCTTCGTGGCCGAGGATCGATGGGAAGATGCCTTCCGGGTCGGCGCCGGACAAGGTGTAGGCGTCAGTGTGGCAGACACCGCTGGCGACCACGCGCAGCAGCACCTCGCCGGCCTTGGGCATGGCCACGTCGACTTCGACGATTTCCAGGGGTTTCTTGGCTTCGAAGGCTACGGCAGCACGGGACTTGATCATCAAAGGTCTCCAGACAGAGGGTCGATTCAGTCTTGCAGTGTAATTCAGCGCCTTTTAATGAATAATCAGGCCAAAGACAAAACATTATTGCCATACAGGGATAATCCATGAGCAGCCGCTGGGAAGGGATCGACGAATTCGTCGCCGTGGCCGAGTCGGGCCAGTTCACCGCCGCCGCCGAGCGCCTGGGGGTGTCCTCGTCGCACATCAGTCGGCAGATCGCCCGGCTGGAGGAGCGCTTGCAGACCCGTCTGCTGTATCGCAGTACCCGCCGGGTGACGCTGAGTGAAGCCGGGCAGACCTTCTTGCAGCATTGCCAGCGCCTGCAGGATGGCCGCGAGGAAGCCCTGCGTGCCATGGGCGATCTGGCCAGCGAGCCGAAGGGCTTGCTGCGCATGACCTGCGCTGTGGCCTATGGCGAACGTTTCATCGTGCCGTTGGTGACGCGGTTCATGGCGTTGTATCCGCAGTTACGGGTGGACGTGGAATTGAGTAACCACACCCTCGACCTGCTGCATGAAGGCATGGACCTGGCGATCCGCCTGGGCCGGCTGGCCGATTCTCGCCTGGTAGCCACCCGCCTGGCGCCACGGCGCATGTATCTGTGCGCCTCGCCGGCCTATCTGGAGCGATATGGCCGGCCGCATAGCCTGTCGGAGCTGGCGCGTCACAATTGCCTGGTGGGCAGTTCGGACTTATGGGCGCTGCAGCAGGACGGCCGCGAAATCAGCCAGCGGATACAGGGCAACTGGCGCTGCAACAGTGGCCAGGCAGTGCTGGATGCGGCGCTGCAAGGGATAGGGTTGTGCCAGTTGCCGGATTACTACGTATTGGAACACCTGAACAGTGGCGCGCTGGTGTCTTTACTCGAAGCGCACCAGCCGCCGAATACGGCGGTATGGGCGTTGTACCCGCAGCAGCGACACCTGTCGCCGAAGGTACGGCGGTTGGTGGATTACCTGAAGGAAGGGTTGGCGGGGCTGCCGGAATATCGTTTCGGGTGAAGGGATGTGCTGCCTGTACTGGCCCATTCGCGGGTAAACCCGCTCCCACAGTCACTCAACAGATTTCAGACCCGGTGAAGATCCTGGACTGCCCCCAAGAAGTTGGACACCAATCCAACCCTTGGGGGATCTATGGGTAAGTACACCGAGCAATTCAAGCTCACAGCGATCACAGCCTACCTGGATGGCAGCAACGGTTTCCGAAAGGTGGCTCAACACTTAGGTATCGATTTCAGCCTGCTTCGACGCTGGGTGGCCAGATATCAGGCCAATAATGGCATTGGTCCAGGCTCGCATGGGCGGCGCTATACCAGTGATTTCAAACAGCAGGTGCTTAGCTATATGCACGAGCATCGGCTTTCGCTGCGCCAGACCGCTGCCCACTTTGGTCTTGGGCAGTCCTCTCAGATAGGCATTTGGCAGCGGCAGTACTACAGTGGCAGTCCTGCACCCTCTATTGCCATCAAGCCAAGAAAGCCAATCGACGTGTCGAAGAAGATCAAGCCTGCCAAACCCACCGATACCAATGATGATCAGAAGTCTCGAGATCAGCT